>JAUWFP010000244.1 GCA_030606845.1 Anaerolineales bacterium
ACAGATCCTCCCATGACGATCATCGCGCCGGATCAAGCGGAGAGCACAAATATATCGCCGGCGGCAGTCGATCCCATCGATGGAGAATCGGTCCCACCCCCGCTCACCGAGGCAACACCAGCGATCATTATTGAACCCTCCTTCCCTGCGCCAACCCCAACAAGCATTCCCCCCTCTGTTGGCGTACCGCTGGAAGAGCTGAGTATTCTCTTGCCGGGTCCAGGTTCAATGGTCAACAGCCCGATCAAGGTCAAGGGTTTTGGCGGACCCAGCCAGAACAACCGGGTGCAGGTACGGTTGATTGCAGAGGACGGGCGCATTCTATCCAAGGGCTACTCGTTCCTCTACTCCTTCCCGGGTCGCCCGGGGCTGTTCTATATCCAGATGCCTTTCGAGTCCCGGCTTGTGGCCGAGCGAGCCTGGTTAGAAGTCCGTTCCTTCGACAATCTTTTCGGTATGCTGAGGCACCTGATGACTTTGGAAGTGACGATTCTCTCTACGGGCAGCGACCGCATATACCCCGCCATCCATGGAGCGGAGAAACTCACCATTTTCCAGCCGCGAGAGGAGAACGTAATCGCAGGAGGAAGTGTACTCATCCAGGGCGCGGGGTGGGTCGATCAAGACGTACCCTTGCGAATCGAGATCGTCAATCAAGCCGGTGACGTCCTGGGATCTGGCCAGTTGGAACTTGACGCACCAGCCGTAGGCCAACTGGGCACATTCTCGGTGGAAATCGCCTATCAAACTTCGCATCAACAGTGGGCTCGCATCGGCGTGTACGAGCTGCATGACGGGGTCCCCGGTTTGGTGCACTACACAAGTGTCGGGGTCTGGTTAGGACCCTGACGGCGGGGCAAGCCGATGAGCGCTCCTGATTGCGGCACGAACCTTGGAACCGCAATCATACAGAAACCGCCCTTTACGATGATATAATCCCCACCCTTTTGAGGAAATTGTGGAGACGACACAAGCCTTTCGCCGACGTTCATCAAGGATCATTATCTGGCTCAATCGAGCCTTAGTGGCGCTTTTCGCGACCTCTCTTGTGTTGTTTACCGGCTTCGCACTTTTCCTGCTCGGAACGCGATTATTTCTCTTCAATCACGCCCTACCCGGAGTACATCTGCAAGAAGTTAACCTGAGCAGAATGTCCCCAGAGGAAATCGTCGCTGCGCTAAACCCGGTTTTAACCTACGCGGAGGACGGCGCCGTCGCGCTCATGGATTCCGAACGAACCTGGATGGCCAAACCTGCGGAACTCGGTGCTTCAATCGACTTTCATGAGATCGCCAGCAATGCCCTCGCCGTTGGCAGACAGGGCACCTTCCTGGAGCGCATTCAGCAGCAGGTGGACGCCTGGTATCAGGGCCATGCCATATCGCCCGTTGTACTTTTCGATCAGGTAGTAGGAGCATACTACCTTCAAGATGTCGCTTCAGCGATCGATCAGCCGATGATCGAGGCGGCACTTCATATCGAGGGGACACAGGTTCTGGTAAGTCCGGGCCAAATTGGTCGCTCCGTCGATGTCAACGGGACGCTTGATGCCCTCAAGGAACCTTTCGGCTCCATGCACGACGCAGTTGTACCCATTGTGGTTGCAGAAACCCATCCAATAGTCCTCGATGCCTCCGCAGCAGCGGAAAGCGCGCGTCAAATTCTAAGCGAACCCTTGCGGATCACCGCCGTGGGCGCCGAAGACCTTGTGATCGAACCAGCGGAACTTGCGCCCATGATCCATTTTGAGACTGAGGGAGATGCCCCCGGCTCGGAATATACAGTGCAGCTTGATCCTGAATTGCTGGCGACTATGCTCGCCCCGCGCATAGCTGAATTGGAGCGCAAGCCCGAGAACGCACGCTTCATCTTCAACGACGAAACCCGCGAACTAGATCTGCTTCAGCCGGCTGTGACTGGAAGAACCCTGGATATCGCTGCCTCGATAGAAACGATCAACGCCGGAGTGAGTGAAGGTATGAATACCATTGAATTGGCATTCGATTACGAAGAGCCTGTTGTCGGCAGCGAGGCGACCGCGCAGGAACTAGGCATCAGCGAGAACGTGAGTCTCGTTTCGACATACTTCCCTGGCTCAAGCCCCGAACGCATTCAGAATATCAAGACCGCATCCTCGGTTTTCCATGGGCTGCTCGTCCCCCCAGGTGAAACGCTTTCAATGGCAGATGTGCTGGGAGATATCAGCCTCGATAACGGCTACGCCGAGGCGTTGATTATTTTTGGCGATAGCACGATCAAAGGCGTCGGTGGCGGCGTATGCCAGGTGAGCACGACCCTCTTTCGTGCGGCCTTCTTCGGCGGCTACGAGATCATTGAGCGCCACCCCCACGCCTATCGGGTTGGATATTACGAGGGGGGACCAGGATCGCCGGGACCGGGGCTGGACGCTACTGTATTCGTTCCCATGGTTGACTTCAAATTCCGCAACGACACGTCTGACTGGCTGCTTATGGAGACCTATATCTACGGCAACCAATTGCTGTGGAAGTTCTATTCAACATCCGACGGTCGCACAATCCAGTGGAGCAGTCACGAGTCGGGCAAAGTAGATGCTCCTAAACCTCTGTACAAGGAAAACCCGGATCTGGATAAGAATGAGTTCAAAAAGATCGACTATGAGGCCGATGGGTTAGATGTCGTCGTATACCGCACAGTTACCCGGGATGGAGAGACGATACACAAGGACACAATAAAGACTCACTATCTCCCCTGGCGGGCAATTTACGAATTCGGCCCTGGGAGCGATCTCCCGGATGATATCGAAGTGGAAGAGGATTAACACCCCGACCTAAATAACCCATGTTTGACAACTTCTCCGACCTCGGCTATTTTCATGCCAACCAAATCATGCCTAGAGCATCTACAGGAGTAGACGATGATTAGCGAAGACCTGCTCGAAATCCTACGTTGTCCAGCTTGTGTGCGCGAGAAAGAGGGGCTTCTCGAGCTTTATCAGGAGACCTGGTTGATCTGTCAGGAGCCGGATTGTGGTAGAAAATATCCAATCAAGGATGATATTCCTGTGATGTTGATCGAGGAGGGGGACAAGTGGGTTGAAGTGAAGAAGGATGATCTTCCTGTTCCCCCACCAGGAGATTAATGAACTGGAAAAACCACGACCCGCAGACGTTACTTGGCGAACTCCAATCGGGTGACGATGACCGATCGGAGCGTGCTGTCCACCGGGTCGCTGAATTAGGAGAGCGCATGCTGCCGCTGCTCCTCGAACAGCTGCAGTCCCAGGAACCGGATCAGCGCTGGTGGGCGACGGCTGCGCTCACGCACATTGATCGCGAGGAGGCGCGAAAAGCCCTGCTCGAGTCTCTTACCGATGAAGATACTGCTGTCCGTCAGTGTGCTGCCTTTGGCCTGCGCCGCCAGCCCTCTGTTGACGCTATTCCAACCCTGATCGATTTACTCGAAGACCAAGACCGGTTGCTCGCCCGACTGGCCGCCGATGCCCTCGCCGCGCTTGGTGAGAGCGCCGTCTCCCCGCTCACTGAAGCCTTGCGCTCTGAGTATGCCTCGGTCCGCATCGAAGCCGCACGCGCCCTCGCATCCATAGACGACCCTTCAATAATCGCTCCCTTGTTCACCGCCTTGGACGACGATTCATCACTCGTCACGCATTGGGCTGAGGAAGGTCTGCAGCGCAGGGGTGTTGGGATGGTTTTCTTCAAGCCATCTTGACACTACTTCACAATAACCCAAGCGATCCAGACGGCAATCATCACCAACCCGAGTAAGAATTTAACGACAAACGAGGCGCCATATCCAACCCCCATACCGAACATCGCCTTCAGGGCTTCGTCGGCATTTTTATGGCGGGCAAACTCCAGCAAAAACGTCCCCAGAAGAAGTCCGGCTATCAAGCCGAGCGGACCAAACACAAATAGACCGATTACCCCCGCGGCCAACCCGCCAAAGGTACTCAACCATGATGCCCCTCCTCGCCGAGCCCCCATCCCACTCAAAACCATTTCCGCGGCTTGCCCGACTACACCCAGTACTACGATGATGGTGAAGAGCCACCAACCGTTCTCGCCCCAGC
>JAUWFP010000040.1 GCA_030606845.1 Anaerolineales bacterium
CAGCTCGTTTTTGCTGGCCCAGGCACTTACCAGGTGGAGGGGACTCTTTCCATTTGCCCGATCATGCGATCGACGCACTGTTTTCCCATCGATGGCTATGACCTGCCCCGTCGTCATTTTCGCAACTTCTTTTATCCAATCCATGAAGCATTTCTGAAATTCACCCGGATCTATCCAGGCAAACACTTTCCCAAATGTGTCATGGGATGGGATCCCATGTGGCAGCTCGAGAAACTTCCTGAACCAGTCTTCCTTGGCTTTCCCAACTTGTTCTATGGTTACCCAATCATCTGCACCGCAGATTACTCCGATAATGGCTATCGCAATGATGTCAAATAATGGATGCCGCTTCCCCTGATCTTTTCGTTTGTCGGTTACCTTTGAGAAGTGTGTCATCAGATCGCTCATTTCCCTTCCTTTTGATCTGATGTTAATACGCTTTCTCAAAAATTAATAGTCCCCCTCACGAGAATGCGATTGCCCTGGCAGTACTATCATTTCAGGAGACACGCGACAAAGAGTCGGTTAGAATAATCGGGTTGCTCCTTCACTCTTGGGATTGGCATTCTCGCTGGAGTGGAATTACAGGTAGGGGCTGATAACTCGTGAGAGGGGTATTTTGGACAACTCGCGATGTGGGTTTGGGCGCAAAGGACAATCGATGGTTCGGGAAAACCGGTGGATCTTACGACATTTTTGGACCTTGTGCGGCATCATGCTGCTTTGCTTATCTGCATGCTCTCCATTTTCGCAACCATCCGTGCCGCAAACAATGGAACCCACAATAAGCGCTGCCAAGCTTGGACCTACGAGCACATCTCCGCCGCCCAGCCCAATTCCGATCCCGGTAAACCCCACTCCCACTTTGATGCCCATCGCCCCTATCAATGATGATGATTGGAGTAGGGGCCCTGATACAGCTGCCGCAACGCTGCTTGTGTATTGCGATTTTCAATCTCCATACTGCGTGGATCTCGCCGCGGTGATCCTCGAGCTTGCCACCATTTACCCGGAAGATCTGCGTATTATCTACCGGCAATACCCTCTCCTGACTGTCCACGACAAGGCATCGCTAGCTGGACAGGCAGCAGAATCCGCGGGTCAGCAAGGTCAGTTCTGGGCCACATATTCCCTGCTCAACAGCGATTACGACGAGTGGAAAGATCTCGATCCAGAGAGCTTTCTCGAATGGCTTCTCGTCGCCACTAAACATCTTGATCTCGATCATCAGCAATTCGAAGAAGACTTGCGCGGCGGACGTTTCGAAGAGTCGATGAAAGAATCATTTATCAACGCCTACGACGCAGGCATTAACGGAACACCATTCATCTTCCTTAACGAGAATTGGTTCCGCTTGAACCCAACTCAATTAAACCTTGAAGCAGCTCTGCGGCTCGAACTTCTTTCCTTTCGAATGTACGAGAGTCTTCCGGAGATGGCCATCGACCCAGAAGCCTCCTACCTGGTTCATATGCAACTGAATATCGGCGAGGTCGTACTTCAGCTATTCCCCAAGAGCGCACCGATGGCTGTCAATAGCTTCGTATTTCTTGCTGAGAACGGATGGTTTAACGGCAGCCCCTTTCATCGCGTTGTTCCAGGAAAATATGTACAAACGGGTGATCCAACGGGGACAGGGCTTGGTGGCCCCGGATACTTTCTTCCCGACGAAATCGATCCTGATCTGGACTTTAACCAACCGGGAATAGCCGCTCTCACGAGCACAGGGCCGAGCACAAGCGGCAGTCAATTCTTCATAACACTCTCCCCCTTGCCAGAATTAAATGGGACCCGGACCATCTTTGGTCACGTTGTAAAGGGACTGGATCTCCTACGTGAACTTGAAGGGCGAGATCCCTTGGAAGATCTCCTAACACCGCCGCAAGCGTACATCGAGTCGATAAGAATAGAGGTTAAATGAACATTACAACTGGAGAACGGGATCAATTGAGTGTTTTTCTGCTTATTGCGAGCATCCTTGCCTTGCTGCTTGCTATTGTAGGTTCTATGGGAATGGCCCTGCTGGGAATCATGACATGGTTTATTGATAAATCGGCTTCAGCGGGGATAACCTTGGTTATAGCCGCCGCATTCATGGTAATGGGCTTATGCACCATTCCCGGCATAATGTATGGATATCAGGGCATGCAGGGGAAAGCCCAAGAGCGAAAGGATAAACCTCTCGCCGGGTGGGCGTATGTCGGGCTGCTTTTCCCGCTTGCTCTGGGCCTAGGTTACCTGGCATTCAATCGAGGTGTTCTTCCTTCCCTTCTCGGCCCCCTGGCTCACATCTCCGCAGCAACCATACCTGTCGTCTTTGCGATCGCCATTCTTTTACGAAAGGGATCGCCGATCAGCGCCAAAAGAACATGGGGGCATTTCCTTGCCGGGTTATGGGCTTCTCCGATGGTCGCATTCATTGTCGAAATTCTAGCGGCAATACCGCTTCTAATAATCGTTTTCGTAATGTTGTTTCAGGAGATAAATAGCCAGGGGTTGATCGAGAACTTTACCCGCCCAGAGCAATGGACTGAGCCATATTTAGTATCCCAGGTACAGGAATTCACCAACCAGCCTTTAATACTATTCCTGATCGCGGCCTTTCTCATTGTATTCGTGCCCATGGTGGAAGAAGCTATTAAGACCATAGGCGTCTGGCCTGTAATCCGACGCGGTTTTACCCAACATCAAGCCTTCATTGGGGGCGCCATCGCCGGTGCTGGATATGGCTTATTTGAGGCTTTCTTTCTAGGTCAACCTGGGGTTACCTGGGTTCCGGTGATGATCGCTCGCGCAGGAGCAACCATGATGCATATGATCACGACGTCAGTGACGAGCCTGGGGATCGCTCGCGCCCGAGAAAGTGGTCGCTGGACCGATGCGCTTCGTTATTACTTCGGCGCTGTTTTCCTACATAGCTTGTGGAACATATCCGCTCTTGGTGTAGGCGTGATTATTCTTATCCAAGAAGATCTCACTCCAATAAATCTTCAACCCCTATTGTCAGTGGTCAGCGGCGCCGCTGGGGTTGTAATCATCACGCTCAGCATAGCCGCATTTCTAGGAATTTGGATAATCCCAGGCAAGCTATCAACGAGCGAAGAAGAACCTTCTATTCCAGTGACGGAGGAATGATCCCTTTCAACTCCATTAGGGACACCTCAGATATTGGGATTAGGAAAGAACAACAAACCGCCGGCGGCGATGATGGCTGGCCTAACGCTCCAGCCCAAACGGCTGCACAGGAAAATACAAATAGGTTGGGTATTTGCTCATCAAGTGTGCGCGGTGAGTGGGTAATTTCCCCCTTTTAACTACGGTCATCCTCACAATTAAAGCATGTCAAGGGCATGAACTTTGCAGCATCTGGTCAGGTAAAAATCCAAGGTTAGGCAAATAGGAAATTGGATAGCTTGACACGATATCTTCCACTGTGCTACAGTACCGCCGCTCTCAATTATTATACTAACCTGATCATCAGACTGGAGAAGAAGTTTGGCAATTTCCCGCACCGATAAAATGAGCGAACGCTTAAGAGACCTACAAGCCTCTTCCCCCGATGTCGAGGCTTCTGCGGTTATTAGCGTTGATGGCTTAACGATTGCATCTGCCCTTCCCGAAAACATCGAAGGAGATCGGGTAGCTGCCATGTCGGCGGCCATGCTCTCATTGGGTGAACGCATCTCAGGCGAGCTGGGCCGCGGGAATCTAGACCAAGTCTACATTCGAGGCGAAAACGGCTTTATGATCCTGATGGCCGTCGGAGATGAAGCTGTACTAACCGTCCTGGCACGGAAACAAGCGAAGTTAGGTTTACTATTCCTCGATATGCGCCGCGTCACTCAAGATCTCACCGAGCTTGTCTAAAGGAACTCCTATCCTGTGATTTCAATTGAGAAAAGCAATAAGACCTATCCGAACCACCCAACCCGCGCCTTCCTCCTGGAGTTGGAAGATGTGCTCGGCAAGAATGGCTTGAATGCCTTACTACGAATAGCGGGCCTTCAAGGATGGATTGATACCTACCCCGCAGAAAACTTCGAACGTGAAGTTGATCTTTCTGAATTTTCTTCTCTGAATGCGGCGCTCGATGAGATTTATGGTTCCAAAGGCAGCCATGCCCTAGCTCGTCGAGCCTCCAAGTCCGCCTTCGATCTCGCCTGGAAACAGCATGGTGCTCTTGGGAATCAGCAAACTGCAGATTTCCCCGCAGAGGCGAGAAACAAGAAAGGGTTAACAATCTTTGCAGAAGCACTCTCGGCAGCGAGCGACCTCGAGTGCGAAGTTCAAGAGGAAAATAACATCATTCTATTCCGCGTCCAGAATTGCCCGGTTTGCTGGGGACGAGAGAGCTCTTCACCAACGTGTCAGGGATTTGTGGGCTTACTTGAAGGCTGTTTGCAATGGCTGGGTTCTGGCAAGGGCTTTGAAGTCACGGAAATGGAATGTTCCGCTGCAGGAGGAGATGCCTGTACGTTTTCCATCACTGAGGAACCAGAAGGGTAAACAGTGCCCACGCTGGAGACACACCAGCGGTAATATGGGTACGACTTATTCGTGCACAGGAAATCTGATCGATATAAACCACGCACACTCATCTTAGAATAGTCCAAACACATGAGACAACTTACGGTCGTTATTCCGACCTATAACGAATCTGAAAACCTCCCGGCACTTGCAGCCGCACTATGGGCATTACCCATACCCGATCTAAAAATCCTGGTTGTTGATGATGCATCTCCCGATGGGACCGGGGAAATCGCGGATGACTTATCGGCTAGTAGACCAGAACGGATTTCCGTGATCCACAGAACCGGGAAACTTGGTTTGGGGACTGCATATATCACCGGCTTTAAACACGCGCTTCAATCCGGCGCTGAAGCAATCGGGCAGATGGACGCCGACTTCTCCCATTCCCCGGCTTACCTCCCCACATTCATGGACCTTTTAGAAAGTCATGATGCAGTTCTCGGATCTCGTTATATTGAAGGCGGAAAATTAGACGAGGACTGGGGTGTGGGTCGATTACTCTTATCCTGGTTTGGTAATTATTATGCGCGCACAATCCTCAGGATGAAAATCCAGGATGTGACGGGAGGGTTCCGCATATGGAGACGCGAAACCCTGCTGGGCATACCCCTGGATCGCATCCGGTCAAATGGCTATGTTTTTCAGGTTGAGATGGCCTATGTGGCCCAACGCTTGGGATATCAGTTAATTGAAAGCCCAATATATTTTGAGGACAGACAGATCGGGCAATCGAAGATGTCCTTCCGAATTCAGGTTGAAGCAGCCTTCCGTGTTTGGCAAGTGCTCATGACCCACCGTCAGCTTTCGCCAGATCAACACAAGCCATCCCCACAATAAATCAACGCCGCAATCGATCTTCCTCGGCAGCAATTCGAGCGATCTTTTCCCAATCCTGGATTGAAAGTTCTTGAGCTCTGCTCTTAGGCTGAATCCCTGCTTTAGCAAGCAACTTCTCAACTTCTTCCGGGCTCGAGCTCAGCTCACGGGCAAGAGAATTGCGTAATTTTTTCCGTTTTTGACCAAAACCTGCGCGGGCTAAACTGAAGATCGCGGGGATCACCTCATGTGGTACCACAGGCTCCTTATATATGTCTATGCGCAACACTGCCGAATCCACCTCCGGAATGGGATAGAAACACTCCGCCGGGAAACGTGCAGTAATCACGGCACGGCCATAGATCTGAACACTCAACGCAAGCAGGCTCATGTCACCTGGCGAACTGGTAATCCGCTGCGCGACCTCACGCTGCATCGTCAGCACGACCCTCGCCGGAGGCATGGAAGATTCCATCAAGTGTCGCAGAAGAGCGGAGGTGATGTTATAGGGGATGTTGGCGACGACATAATATCCAGATCGCGAAACCAGCTCGCCCGGATTAAGCTGTAGGAAATCAGCATGAAGCAAAGTTACGTTTTCGAAATCCTGCAGATTATCCCTAAGGATAGGGATCAGTCGCTTGTCGATTTCAACCGCGATTACCCGGTCCGCATGCTTAGCCAATTCGATCGTCAGCGTCCCGAGCCCTGCTCCAATCTCGATGATTTCCTCTTGCCCGGTCAGATCCGCAGCAGAGATCACATCATCTAAGGCACGCTGATTAATGATGAAGTTCTGGCCAAGGCTTTTCGTAGGCAAGATCCCATATTTTTTCAGCACACTGGGCGCATCAAGTAACGATGTGTTCACAAGTTATATCCTGATTTAGTCAACCCGGATGAGTTACGTGGATTCCTGTAAATACTTATCCCGATTCGCCCCGCGGGCGATTTTACCGCTGCTCGTTTTAATTAACCAGCCGCGATCTACGGTTAAAACATATCGCGCCGTGACATCCGTTCCCCGGGAGATCTGATCTCTAATCTCCCGGGCGATTTTCACCCGCAGGTCATCCTCGGTCACATCCACTTCGGCGATTACCCCAATCTCCTCGGTCCCAAGTTCTTCATTGAATAACCCGAAAGCAACCACTCGCCCCGGGTGAACACCTTCAACATCCATCGCTAGTTCTTCAAGATCCTGTGGGAAAATATTCTTGCCGCCGACAATAATCAGCTCTTTCTTACGGCCGGTTACAAATAACTCGCCATCAACAAGATAACCCAGATCCCTGTTGAATACCCACACATCTTCCACTCCCCATCCTCAAGAACAGCGACATAGTTCCTCCCCGAAAGGGGAATATCCTGGTCCTCCCCACCATAGTTTGCAATAATCTTACCCTCACAGTTGACGAGTGTTTGCTCACCACTCGCACTAATGGAGGCGCAGGTTAACCCATCGAGCTGAACGATGACGGCTTCAAACGAGGAAGCTTCAGCATGCGCGCCTTCCTCCCAATCCAGACATGATTTATTAACCGCGCGGACAACGTCTTTCGACACAATAGCAGTCAGATATGCTTCAATCGCATCCTCTGCCGATCCCTGCTGTACACAAGCAGCAATGGTAAGACTCAGAAAAGAAAGAATCCCAACGATCCGAATGGTTTTTCTCATACCTATACCTCCAACAGGATTACACAACCCATTCCTGGGAAAAACTAAATCGATTAGCACTCGATTCCCAAGATTTGTTCTTCGACTCGTACCTTAGGGAAGAATCCAAGGAATGCTATCTAATGGCGGGACTGGAGTTAGAAAATAAAGAGTAGTCCAACTGTGCCAGGCTTCATAATTATCATCAGTGAATCCTAAATCTACCCAATCTTTATTTGCAAAACCCGCACCAATATCCTCAATCGACCCGGCCCCATACACAGGGACAAATACAGGCCAGCCTCTCATCTGGTTATACCAGCTTCGGAGAACACCGATCATTCCCCTGGCGACTGGTCGTCCGCTGGCTGTGAGGGGATAACAATCCTCTACCCCGCTTCTACAGGGTGAATAAGAAGTCGCATAAACAGGGATCGCGCGCCAGTACTCGATCGTCCCACTTCCTGTGTTTAGCGTGCGGATAACGATCTTGGTGCCGTAGCCCACAACTCGTGGCTTTGGCTCAATAACGTGGACCGCCTCATCCACGGACCGCTCCACCTCGACCCCATCCTCTATTCGCAGGCGGATTCGTTTCGCCATTACACCATAGGAACCTGTGCTGATAACCTCTAACGTATCTAGCTCCAGGGCCTCGGCTGGCTGGTAGACAGTGCCGAAGGGGATCGGTTCCATCTCGTATAGAATATTTTCACGCACCCTGACTACACGAATACGACCATCACCGGGAATGGGTCCGTCCACCTCAGGGATTGCGTAGTCCATGCCCGTTAATGCAATGCCAGATTTCACCAACGCTTCGCCGACTGTTTTGCCAGCAGCCCGTGTGTGAACAACTTCACCGTCCATTTCGAAGACAAGTGGTTGAGCTCTGACGACCTCAATCACATCACCTGCGGATACAGATGCACCTGGATTTGGCTCGACATGGTCTCCCTCGTAGAGGATGATGCCTGCATCCCATAACACTTCTCCAACCGTCACGGCTGCACTGCGAACAGGAATTGAAGTGCCGGAATCAACAATTTCTAGGGCAACCCCTGGATGCAATTGGACGCTAAGTGGGTGTTTTGGGACCTGAACTCCTGAAGAGTCTTCAAACCACGTAGTGACGTCTAATTGATCACCGGGGAAAACCCGAATGCCAGCCTCAAGCAGGATATTCTCTGGCGAGGATTCAGTCGTCAGCACTTTCTCAATTTCACCACCGGTATGAATAGTCACCTCGCGAGCGTTCTGAACTCGGATCGTCATTCCAGGAATCAACTTCTCGCTCGCCGACGGCTGTACTCGATCTTCGTCTCTTAAAGTAACTCCGCCGTCACGGAGCGCAGCCATCACCGTCCGCGCGTGCGTTCGAAGAGAACGCTCAGACCCATTGATTTCCAAATGTACTGTTCGGGCTGTCGCAATGTAAATCAACACTGCCCCACACAGGGTAAACACGACAATCCCCAAGGGGAGAATCTGCGGATAACGATCGAGGGTGCGTTTGACTTTTTCCATAAACCGCGCTGAGTATACCAAAAGACTCAAATAGCGCTCCCTTTCGAAAGTACAACCGAATCCTCGGTGCGACTCTTGTGAACTATAATACCTTGATGCGATAAGCGTTCAAGAGCGATGGTTGATGTAAAAACCATGTTTAGGCATTGTTTATCATTTGATGTAACGAACTGTTGATTCAGACATCTAAAGAGTATTGAGATGATAAATTGACCAAACGAGGTGTTGAATCCCATGCCAATTTTTGAGTTTCGATGCGACAAATGCGATCATCCCTTTGAGGAATTGATCTTTAGCGCATCGAAGATAGATGAAGTCTGCTGCCCAAATTGTAAGAGCACTCGAATTCACAAGCAGATCTCGCTCTTCGGAACAACGGGTAGTGGTACAAAATCCGACGCATCCTACGCTTCTTGCACAACTAGCACTTGAGGGATTCCATAACGCTAAGCTGGCCGTGTGCCAGATATTCTTGTATGAAAACCACAGTAGAGTGGGTTTAGAACTACTTAGGTCGCTGCAAATATTTTGCGGTGACCTTTTCAATTTTCCTCAGCCGGTACCTGATTAGAATCAAATAGCATCTGGACAGGCACCCTGACGGCACCCGGAGAAACCTCTGTACCGCTGCTTCCTTTCGGACCTGACGGGGTTTGGAGATCTCCGCTGCGTCAGACCTGCCCAGACGCCACTATGGAGGATAACGCGCACAACAAATGCTGTCAATTCGAACTGTCGTCTTGGGTGCAATCAAATAAAAGAACCATCTTTAGCATAATAACTCGATGCCACCATTGATTTTGCGAGGTCAGTCCGCCGTGATCGAGATCATGAACGATCCGGGATCTGCATCTAACTCCTCTCCAAGATGGGGAGTTGGGAAGCTCTGCTTCAGGTCGCAGGCACAGCCGGCGCCTTGATGTTTGCACGCCTGAACGAATAGATCGATCTTTGCAAAGGCGATGGATCACTTTTTCTTTTCTTCCCCCTAAATCCCCCAAAGGGGGACTGTGGGGGACTCCACTCCCCCACACCCCCTGGATCAAACATCAAGCTCTCAGCTCAAAACAACCATTCAATTTGATCAGACCGGACACATGGGTTACAGGTGTTCGGACATATAGGTAACACTTTCCATCAGCCACATTCTGCTTCCTCAGATCAATCGTAGCAACGTTCACGGGATGTACATTGTAATTGTTCCCACGCTGGCCTGGGGTTGTTGGTTTATATAGAGTCGGGAATCTCTGCTTCCGGACGCAGGCTTTGAACCTACGGGAAGTTGGGGAACTGATTAAAGTGAAGACACCGCGGTTGCGGTGTCGTTAGGCGGAGAGGGTGGGATTCGAACCCACGGAGCCTTTCAGCTCACTCGCTTTCCAGGCGAGCGCGTTAGGCCAGACTACGCTACCTCTCCATTGGGTCGTACTGCTCACCGGGTCGTGAGCGCCGCAATTATATCATGGGGATAAGGGCAGCTCAGGAAGCGGAAAAACCCAGAGATTGTGATCTTCATGGGAGCGAAAAACAATCATAGAGCCATCCGGAGATGACTGCCAGTCATTACTTGCAATTGGAAGAGCATCATGCATGGGGTCCGTTAATTCCCATACAACACCTTCATCAACATCAATCTGCCACAGGTATGCACCTGGAGCATCCAAATCTTGCGGGATCACGAGCAGCTGACCCTCTCCTCGCCAGCGGTAAGCACCGATCAATGGATAGTGTTGCTTTACACTGCCATCCATTCCAAGGATCCAAAGGCCGTTCCGATCGGCTTGGTTCTCAAAAGCCACGAAGAAGGCAAGCCAACCGCCTGCGGGGGACAGAAGGAGACTGCGTGGTTTAACTACTTCAAACAGTAGTCGCCCGCTGCCATCCTCCGTTGAAACTCGCCAAATCCCGGCAGGTCCATTTGGAGCCAGACGACCATAGACGATAATCGCCTCTTCCCCAGCAGCCCAGCCGATAAAGTGACCACCATTGACTGTGACGACTTCGCGCGCCGTCCCTCCATCAATTTCTGCCAACCATATCGCGTTTTGGCGCAGGTCCGGATGGCGTATTCCACTCGACCCGAGCTCCCAAGCAATCTGTTCACCACTGGGAGAAAAAAAGATCCTTCTTCCCGGTGATGGAACCACCCAACGATCGCCATCCGCCCAACGCTCGATGTAAACCATGCTCGCTTCAGGGTATGCCACTAAAGACCAATCTTGTGAATAAACACCAATTCGCTCTGTGAGCAGCGTGGGGGATCCGCCCTCCCGGGGAATGCTATATAAACCTGGGACCTCGCCTTTCTCACCTGCATCAAAAAGCATCACCCATTCTGAATCTGCGGACCAACGAGGATATGGACAGCATTCACCATCGGAGATGCGAACTGGAATCGGCCGTCGGCTGTTTCTCGGCAAATGTTCAATGGTGAGAACAGGCTCTGGCGTCGAAATAGGAAATGGAGGTATGGTTGTAACCCTCGCAAGCACTTTCTCGCTTCCAGCGGAAGGTAGGGGTCCAGCCTGAGCAGCGTCTGCAAGCACTCCCAGAAAGACCAAAAAGGTCAAACTGAGAAAAACCAATAGCAGACGCTTACCAATCAAATGGCCACGGAGAGGCATAATCATTCACCAATGGATGCCCGAATTGAGTCTCGGGTTGCTCGAATAGGTCAGTCCAGCGTCTTGGGTTCTCCATATCCATCTCAAATCGAATGGGTTCCGCCCCGATTAATGCTAACCGCTCCCAATCTGCTTCAATGAGATTCAGAGGGTTATAGCCAAATGCGTGAGTCTCGGAATCGCGAATCTCCAGATGGATATGCGGGCGAGAAATACAAGTGCGATCCGGGTCTCCGCTTAGACCAACAACTTCACCGGCAACGACTTTCTGTCCAATCTTCATTCGAGAGCGGACCAACAAATGACCATAAAATGATGCGTAGCCGTTGGAATGGTTGATAAGCAAATTATGTGGACCGGCACCGTGCCAATTATCGACAGAAAACACAATTCCATCGCCAATTGCCCTCACCGGCGTACCGCAGGGAGCTGCCAGGTCGACACCAAAATGGAGCCCTTGGCCCCCATAATAGACATCGTTCCGGAAACGATATGCGAATGTCGTATTTCCATATGCCTGCAGAAAAAACCAGGTATCGGGTCCAGGCGATCCGGCAAAGGGCATTATGAAGGGCCGCTCCTCTTTTGGCGGAGATGGGTCAGCGCTCGCCGCGCTCTGCCCGGTGGCTGCCAGTAGCAGAGCGGTGAGCCCCAATATGACCCCCACTCGAATTTTATCTCTTACAACCATATCGCTTCCATTACTTTTTTCGCTCTACCAGTTCCGCTGGTCCACGCGGCGGGAATAATTGATCCTGGACCTCCGGCGCGAATTTCCGAACCAGGTCGGAAGAAAGCGCATTTTCCTTGCAAACCTCAGCGAAGAAATCAGCGCTCGGTCGCTTTGTCCGTTCTTGTGTCCTGGGGTCAAGTGCCCAGAGCCCAAATCGCTGAGTCCAACCCTGCTCCCATTCAAAAGTATCGACCAGAGTCCAATGGAAGTAGCCTTTCACGTGCCAGTTGAAATTCACAGCATGCCATAACTGCTGGAGATGGCTAGCGAGATAGCGCGGCCTGATT
>JAUWFP010000251.1 GCA_030606845.1 Anaerolineales bacterium
GCCATGCAAGCCGCAGCGGAAAGGCTGCCAATGCTGGAAACTGCAGGACGCCAGACGGGTTGGGCTGGGCTATACGAAGTCACTCCTGACGCGCATCCCATTTTCGGCGAGACGCCCATCGATGGTTTTTATCTGGTCGGCGGATTTTCAGGACATGGGTTTATGCATGGACCCATCGCCGGGAAGTTAATGACGGAAAGAATCCTGGAGGGAAAATCGCATACAGTGGATGTCTCATCTTTGGATCTGGCACGCTTTGATGAAAATCGTCTACTATTCGAATACAACGTGGTGTAAAAATATGGAAGCTGAGATTATTACAATTGGAACGGAATTGCTGCTGGGCGAGCTCGTCGATACGAATACGCGTTATATCGCCCGTGCCCTGCGCGAAATCGGCCTCGACCTTTATCGAACCAGCACCGTCGGCGATAACATCGACAGAATCGCCGAAGAAGTTCAAGCAAGTATGCAGCGTGCAGACGCTGTAATTACTACTGGCGGCTTAGGTCCGACAATTGACGATCCCACCCGTGAAGGAATAGCGAAGGCTTGTGGCGTTGAGACGGTCTTCGTGCCCGCATTATGGAAGCAGATCGAGGAGCGTTTCTCAGGTTTCGGGAGTGTTCCTACCGAGAACAACCGTCGTCAAGCGTTTATCCCTGCGGGCTCCATCCCCATAGAAAATCCCGTGGGAACCGCTCCGGGCTTCATCGTGGAGACAGATCGTTCCGTGGTCATTTCATTGCCCGGCGTCCCCGCCGAGATGCAGCACCTACTGGTCAACGACGTCATCCCCTATCTTAAGCAGCGCCTTGGATTAACGAGCATCATCAAGAGCCGCATCGTCCGCACCGCAGGTATCGGCGAATCAATGCTAGACCAAATAATCGAGGACCTGGAGAAGCTCCACAATCCGACGGTCGGTCTCTCTGCTCATCCCGGGCGCGTGGACATCCGCATCACAGCAAAGGCGAAGACAACTCAAGAAGCCGACAAGATGATCTCGGGTGTCGAGGCGACGCTCGAGGAACGTATTGGAAGAGCGATTTACGGCAAAGATGAGCAGACGCTCGAATCTGCCGTCGTTGATTTACTCAAGAATAAGGGCATGCATCTTACGCTCCTTGAGGCGGGAACAGATGGAGCCCTCGCGGCTTCATTCTCAGAATTCCATGAGATAATCGCCAGCGAACAAACCCTCTCAGAAACCGAATCGCAAGAAGTTCTTTCTGCGGCATTGCAAAAAGAGATGCAAAAAGCTTCTACCCAAGCAGGTTTACTGCTAGCGATGCAACCTTCTCAGGAGGGCAGCACAGCGCTGATCCAGGTCATACTCCCTGGAAACGAACATACGGAGCGCAAATCTTACGAAGCGCACTTCGTGAATATGAAAGCCCGCGCCGTTAGTTACGCACTCCATTGGCTCCGCCGATTGCTTTTATAGGTATCAAAGTTTTCCTTACTGGTCCTTAGATATCATCTAAAAACATGTTCCTTGACAGGCAGTATGCGCACTTCTATAATCCGGAACGGCGATGCGGGCATGGCTCAGTGGTAGAGCGTCTGCTTCCCAAGCAGAATGTCGCGGGTTCGAATCCCGCTGCCCGCTCAAAACGTAAAGCCTCCTGAAATACTATGGAGGCTTTATATTTATACTGCTCACCTCACATTTGTAAGTGGATTGAAAGGTCCATTTTTACCAAAGAATGCTATGCTGAACTTGCATGGAGAACCATACAGTTGTATCGGAGACAACAGGATATTATTAAGGAAAGGGTGTCTAGAGAATCGGCGCCACTGAGCAGCCGACCTGCGCCCCTAAAAATCTACCGACAGCCTCCAGATACCAATTATGGACAGCTCTATGTTCTCCTCCTCAAGAGCCCTCGCTGTGACGACGAGGGCTCTATTGGTAAATGGGCGCACCCTTGACTATAATCCCTCTCCATAGGTTGGAGGGTTTGATTCAAACTGATCTCTTATGGCTGATAAATCGCGAACGATTCTGTATGTCGAAGACAATCTCGATAACCGCAACCTGGTCAAGCGCATTCTTGAAGCTGCAGGGTATCAATTTATTGGCACCGATAACGCCGCAGATGGGATTGCGCTCGCACAGCTGCATCACCCTGACTTGATCTTGGTGGATATTAATTTGCCAGAAGTCGACGGCCTCACCATGACTCAGGAATTAAAAGCAGATGCGCAATTTGAGAAAACCCCCATTATTGCCATAACGGCAAACGTAATGCGCGGCGACCGTGAAAGAACCTTAACAGCGGGATGTGATGACTATATTCAGAAACCTATCGACGTAGACCATCTCCCGAGGCAAATTGCACGCTTCTTGCACCAGTAAGACAAAATTCACAGCATTTTAGAGGGGTAGAGCACAGTGACGAGTGATTCTGAGGAAACAACAATCCTGATCGTCGAAGATAATGTCTCGAATTTTGTCCTAATGGCCCGCTTGCTCGACCATATGGGAGTTCATTGTGAATGGAAAACCTCCGGCTACGAAGTCGTAGAATATGCCGACACTCTCCCTGAGATCAATCTCATCCTGATGGACATCCGACTACCCTACGAGGACGGGTATGAAGCGCTTCGCAAATTACGCGCCTCGGAGGCATTGCGCGAGATCCCGGTCGTTGCCGTCACCGCTTACGCGAGCGAGGACCAGATGCAGCGATCTCGAGCCGCAGGTTTTGACGGCTTCCTCGGCAAACCACTCGACCCTGATCGTTTCCCTGCTCAAATAAACCGCATCCTTAATGGCGATTCTGTTTGGGAGATTGAGTAGTCGTGGTCAGTCCAGTAACCCATCCGCAACCCACTGAGCAGATCGAGGAACGCGGAAGTCTTATTCGTCGGATTCCCTTCCTCATCCTGCCTCTCATCCTCATCCCCCTGATTTCCTTGGGCGTTGGCGCCTTCCTTAGCTCTAGAAATCTTATGCGGGATCAGGCCGCGAGCCAGATGGTCTCGGCTGCGCAGGCGCAGGTCCAGGTCCTTCAAGAATGGACCGACACCAGCGAACAGCGCCTCCAACTTGGTAGTCAACGAACCGCTCTTCGCGAAGCGGCATCCGATTTATTCCGACTTCCCGCCTCCTCCTCCAATTATCGCGCCGCTCGAAACAGCGCCCGAACCGAGCTCGAAGACCTCCGCGTTCGCCAGGGTCAGACTCTCTTCTCTGGTGTGCTCCTTGCTCGCTCTTCCGACGGAACAATTCTCGCCTCCACCAACCCTGACTGGGAAGGCCAGGCATCCCCCTTCCTCACTCCCGATGCCATTGACCCTCTCGCCCTGGCTACGTATCCTTTCTTCGATGACCCGCTCTTCGCACCCGACAATCTCGTCCTGATCTCCAGCGCCCCACTGCGCGCATCCGGCGCACAGGAAGGAGATCTGCTGCTCATCGGCGTCAACAGCGGTACGCGCCTCGGCAGCCTGCTCGAAGAAATGCAGGTCTTCTGGGAGCAGCGCGGCGTCTACCGCGTTGAACGAGGCCGTACCTTCGTTCTGCTCGCCCCTGACGTTATCATTAACCTTCCCCGCTATGCCACCGAACCCGAAGCCGTCAGCGGTCAATCTCATCCGGTTTTCACCAGCGCCGTCGATACCCCTTCCGGAACCGTCGAATACACCAACAAAGAAGACGTCCTGGTGCTCGCCGCCTATGAGTGGATCCCAGATTTTGATTTGGGCGTCGTCACTGAACTCCCGCAATCTGATATCTTCGCTGATGCGAACGCCCTGGCCCCTTTCACCATCGCCATGATCGCTGGCGCCTCAATCTTTTCGATTGTTGTCGTCGGCTTCGTCGCCAACCGTTTTCTTCTACGCCCTCTGATAAACCTAACGGAACTTGCACAACGACTTTCTCGTGGTGATTGGTCCTTCCGCGTTCCCTTAGACCGCGATGACGAAATCGGCGCACTTGCTCACAGCCTTAACAGCATGGCGGATGAACTAAACAGCCT
>JAUWFP010000008.1 GCA_030606845.1 Anaerolineales bacterium
CCAGGATTCTCAAGGCGAAGCTACAGAGAATGCGTGATGGTTAGGACGTCCCCTGGTGTCGTTGCCAGGGATTTGAATCTCAGTTATTAAGCCCCTTTAGCCACAGATTGACCAAACTCGAGAAGCCGACTAACCTGTTCGGGATCGCGAGCTTCAGCGTACACTCGCAAGACCGGCTCGGTTCCGGACGGTCGGATCAAGAGCCATGAATCGTCAGCCAAGAGGTACTTCACGCCATCCATTGTGTTTACCGAGGAAATTTCAACACCACCGATGGATGACGGCGCGTCTTCGGCGAGTTGTTTAACCATTTGCTCCTTCACAATCGGACGGGCAAGACGCAGATCAACACGTTTGTAGTGGGCTGGTCCAACCTCGGCGAGCAAATCAGCGACCATCTCATCCAGCGGGACGCCGCTTTCCGCGACCATTTCCGTGAGCAAAAGCCCCATGAGGATGCCGTCCCCCTCTGGAATGTGTCCTTTAAAGGAGATTCCACCTGACTCTTCGCCGCCAATGAGAACATCATCTTGCAGCATCCACTCGGCAATGTAATTGAATCCGACCGGTGTCTCAATTACTTCAAGCCCAAATTTCTCGGCCAGGCGGTTTATCATCTGAGTGGTTGACACTGTTTTTACGACTTTCCCGCGCAAACCACGTTTCTCGAAAAGGTATTTGAGCGCAAGAGCCATGATGCGATGTGGATCGACGAACTGTCCGCGACCATCCATGGCGCCGAGACGGTCGGCATCGCCGTCAGTAGCAAGGCCGAGTTGGCCATGGCCGGCGGCGATAGCGCCGGCAAGCGCGCCGAGGTAGTGCCCAATAGGTTCAGGATGAATGCCGCCGAAGCCGGGGTTCATCTCTCCGCGAACCTCGAACACCTCACAACCTGTGCCCTGCAGTATGCCGCGTATTTGCCCCCTGCCGGATCCGAACATCGAATCAACGACGATGTGCTGTGGATTATCTGCGATTTTATCGAAGTCGATGAGTTGTCTCAAGTGGTCATAATAAGCCGGGGTGGGGTTTATACGTTCGATCAGACCTTCGGTGCGAGCTTGCTCGAAATCCATTAAATTCGGGCCCCGACCTCGAGACTCGTTGTCGCTAAGATAAACCTCCACTCTCCGGCATTGCTCTCTGGCGGCTGAATAGCCCTGTGCAGCCTTGAGCTTTACCCCATTGTAGCGAGGGGCGTTATGCGAAGCGGTGATCATTATTCCCGCGATCGCCCCCAGGTGTCTCACGGTGTAGGAGACCGATGGAGTGGGCACGTCAGCCGTGGTGAGATACACCTTGTATCCATTAGCTGCGAGCACCCGCGCCGCTTCAGCCGCGTAGCGGTCGGAGAGGAAACGAGTATCGAAGCCGACCACCATACGTTTCGAATCTGGTTTCGGTCCGCTCGTTACTCCGTTGAGCCACTCCTCCGAAGCGACGGCATCAGCGATCGCTTGAGTTATTCGGCGCAAGTTGTGAAAGGTAAACGTGTCGGAGATCACTCCCCGCCATCCGTCTGTTCCAAAGTGGATGGGCATGTATCCTCCTGGGGTAGATGTAAGTCGCGGCGGGATTGTATCAGGCGCTTATGGAGGGGTCAAACGAGGTGAATTTCGGAGACGTGGGTTTAGGTCAATAGATAAGGCCGACAACCAGGTCGTTGAGATTCGTGCCGGTCAGACCGGTGTGAAGGAGAGCATCCGCAGCTTTTAGAAGAGGGTAAGCGTCATTCTCTTGGAGGGCTTCTTGAGGCACAAACCCAAGCGATCTTGCTCTGGCCGCTGTATCCCCGCTGATGATTGCGCCTGCTGCATCTGTGGGGCCGTCGATGCCATCCGTAGCGAAGCTCATAACGGCCACATGCTGTGTGTCTGCAAGGGCGATGGCCGCGGCGAGCGCCAACTCTTGATTGCGTCCACCAAGGCCCTGGCCCCGTACCGTAACCGTGGTTTCGCCGCCCATTAAGAGACAGGTAGGTTTTTCGATAGACCCGCGCTCGCGAAGGTTTTTTATCTGCAGGCCGAAACGTTCGCCGACTTCGCGGGCCTCGCCCTGCATTTTAGTTGTGACGGTCTTGACAGAAAAGCCGAGGGCATGCGCCTGTTGTCCGGCAGCGTGAACGACGTGTGCGTTGTTTCCAATCAATATATTCCTTGGATGTCGTGCCCTTTCCAACGGAGGGTCGGGGCGTTCAAGAGCGAAACGAATCGAGGCACAAGTTTCTGTCCATAGCCCGCTCTCCTGAAGTATGTGGCGCGCATCAGCTCGTGAGGCACGTCTCAGGACAGTGGGTCCCGACGCTATAGCCGAAAGACGATCGCCGACGACATCTGAAAGGATGAGGGATACTACGCGCGCAGGAGCGGCTAGCCGCGCTAGGCCGCCATTTTTTATTCGTGACAACGCTCTGCGTATGGTGTTAATCTTGTGGATTGGAAGCCCGGATTGGATGAGAAGTGTGTTCAGGTGACGGAGATCCTCGAGTTCGATGCCCGGAAGCGGCAGTTCGAGCATTGCCGACCCACCACCGGAGACGAGCGCAAGTAGAAGATCATCTGCGGTGGTGCTTTCAAGGAGTAGCTCGGCAGCGCGCCCCGCGGCGAGGCTGCCAGCATCTGGCAGGGGATGACCGGCATGGAAAATTTGGAGCGAAGGTGGTAGGTCATCAATATGGCGTGGCGCAGCAATGACGCCGGCAACGATTTGATCCTGAAGAATTTCCACCGCGGCTCTCGTCATCGCCGGTGCCGCTTTTCCAAATGCGACTAGAACTATCCTTGCTCCGGGTTTTACCCCTAGGGTGTGTGTCCCTGCTTCGATACCTTCACTGGAAAGATGCAGGTGCTCTCGAACAGCTCGATGAGCATCGGCAGCCTCGAGTGCTTGAAAAGAGATCTGTTGCAAGTGTTTCTTGTGATCATCAAATCGAGGGAGCTCTATCATAGCCTGAACGAGATCTCCATCAACAGTCGTGAAATTACGGGTTGGCGAGCGCTTCCGCCGCGGCTTGGGCTGCGGTCGTTGGCGCTTCTCCTCCGCCGATGACGGCCTCGACGGCAACGTAAAGAACCGGTCCTATCGTGAGGCGAAGCGATGAAGGCGGCATCGGTTGTGTTACGGTGACGAGGCTGCTGGCCAAGGCGGCGTCGTCCCCTTCCGGCCAGGCTGCTAACGAGGCGCTTGTAGGTGGGAGCATCCCTAGTGAGTGAGTCCACAGCCCGAGGAAGTCAGGTGCGCTAAGCCAGGCAAGCAACTCGGCAACGATCGGGATCCGCTCGGCATCCTGTGTGACGATCGCCCAGGACCATGTTGAGGCGAGACCTACACCGTTGCCACCCTGGGTTGGAAGAGGTACTGCGGACAACTTCTCCGGATCATGCTCTAACATATAGGAGCTTAAAGGGGTCACCGCGCTGGCCGCACCATTGTCTTGCAGCACAGACCAGGATTGTTCCGCAGTGGTGATTTGCCTTACGGAATAAGGGAGAATTTGAGCGGTAAGGGCTGTGTTATAGAATGTTAAAACTTCAGATAACACAGCGGGGTTTATGGCGGGATCTTCGTCGGAATTGAGGAGATAGCCATCTAAGGAGAGATACTGTGCCATTGTGAAGGTTGCCAGCGGATCACCGGCAGGAAAGAGGAAACTGCGCGGTTCACTGAGTAGATCATCCCAACTTCTAGGAGGCGAGGTGTAGAGATCGCTACGGTATGCGAGGACATCTACCTCACTGGCGATTGGAAGTCCAACGAAATTCCCCGATACGCGTGCGGCGGGTAGACTATACTCATACCAATCCGGGGCATCAGGAACCGGGAGAACATCATCTAACCCGATAATCAGGTCCTTGGAAACTGCACCCTCCAGGTTCGAAGGGTTGAATGTAATCGCATCCGGAAGGAGTGCCGGCGCGGCGGCATTCGCAGCGACGAGCGTCTCTAATAACCCCGAGGGACCATCAATGCTTTTAACCCGCACCTGGATACTTAACCCGGGATGAAGATGCTCAAAAGCTCGCAAACGCTCCGTGAGCAACGCGCCGGCGGGAGTTTCTGAATCCGGCGCAAACGGTGGAGCGACCCAGAGCGTCAGACTGCGCGGCGCTGGTTGTGACACCTCGGTTGCCGATACTGTAGGAACCGGGGAACTTGGAATCGTCGTCGGTGGACCGGGAGTCGTCGCGGGGTTCGTGGTTAAGCACCCAGAAAGTGCGACTGTTAGGATTAGGTAGACCGGCAGGCAGCGTAAGATTTTTAGCATAGTCCCGCGATTATACTGTCTCCCAGGACGCAATGGGAATATTCAAAGGGTAAGGATCGGAAAGCCTGTTTCCTGAAAATCTCCCTAATATGAAGGTTTCCCGTAAGTTGTGAGTGAGGTAGATATGCTAAAATCGACTCAGTATGGCTGCCTCTGATCGTCTCAAACCCATCTTACAGGGGATCCCCAACAAACCCGGTTGCTACCTGATGAAGGACAAGGAGAGCCGGGTTATTTATGTTGGCAAAGCAGTCAACCTGCGCAGCCGGGTTCGATCCTATTTTCATGAAGCCGCAAACCACAGCCGCAAAACTGCCGAGATGGTCTTGAAGATTGAGGATATTGAATGGATCGTTGTCAGCTCAGAGCTCGAGGCGCTAATTCTGGAGATGAACCTCATTAAGCGTTATCGACCAAAGTACAACATCCGCCTAAAGGATGATAAAAGATATCCATATATTAAAATCCTTTGGCAAGACCCTTTCCCGAAAGTCACGGTTACACGTCGGGTATTAAACGATGGGGCACGCTATTATGGCCCATACACAAGCGTCTGGGCCGTCCATCAGACTCTTGATGTGTTACGCAAGATCTTCCCCTATCTCACCTGCGATCGCGTGATCACAGGTGAAGACCAACGTGCATGCCTTTATAACGATATTAAGCTCTGCTTGGCGCCTTGTATTGGGAAAATTGACACTGTGGGTTATCGAGCGATGATCGATGACCTCGGACGATTCCTTCAAGGGCGCACGGATCCAATAGTGAGCCGGCTTGAGCAGGAGATGGAGAGAGCGTCGGAAGCGCTGGAATATGAGAAAGCTGGAACCATACGCGATCAGTTGATCGCCATCGAGAAGGTTGTCGAGGGACAGAAAGTTGTCACGCAGGATAAGCTTGATACGGATGTCATCGCCTTTGCTCGAGACGAGCGTGATGCGTGCATTCAGATATTTTTTGTTCGCGGGGGTAAGCTCATCGGGACAGAGTATTTCGTGCTTGATGGTACGCGTGAGGCTCATGACCAGGAATTAGTGGAGGCTTTTGTAAAACAGTTCTATACTGAGGCGACTCATATCCCGCCGCGAATTCTCCTGCCGGTTGAGATAGAGGAAGCACGCATCATCGAAACCTGGCTCAACGATCGGCGCGGTGGGGCAAAGGTCTACCTGAAGGTGCCGCGCCGTGGCGCGAAGCGAGATTTGGTGGCATTGGTGGCGGAAAACGCGGCGGAGACCCTGGCCTCTTTAAAGGCAAAATGGGAAGCGGACCGCAGCAAACACGTACAGGCGATGAGCGAGCTCCAGGAGGCGCTAGCTCTCCAGGCCCCACCAAATCGCATTGAGTGCTACGATATATCCAATCTGCAAGGGACAGCCGCAGCGGGTTCGATGGTTGTATTCGAGCAGGGAGCACCCAGCAAGAAACTCTACAGGAAATTCACGATTAAGAATGTCCAGGGTCAGGATGATTTTGCCAGTATGGAGGAAATCTTAGGGCGGCGCTTCCGGCGTTGGCAGATTGCGAACGAGGAGGCGGGGAAACCGGGCGGAATACTGGATAAGGGTTTTGGTTTGCTGCCGGATCTCCTAATTGTCGATGGCGGCAAAGGGCAGCTCAGCAGGGCCTGCAAGATCCTGGATGAACATAATCTGAAGGAGCGCGTGCCGGTTGTTGGATTGGCAAAAGGGCACGAGGAGCTCTACCTTCCCGATCGTGCCGACCCTGTCATCCTGCCGCGACGATCGCAAGGCTTGTACCTTGTTCAGCGGATTAGAGACGAAGCCCATCGTTTCGCCCTGCGGCAGCATCGGACTCAACGCAGGCGCGGAGGGCTGGCTTCCAAGCTCGACAGTATCAATGGTGTCGGTCCGGCACGCCGGAAGGCACTCTTAAAGACATTTGGTGACCTCGAAGGGATTCGGCAAGCAAGCCTTGAAGAGTTAGCTGGTATCTCCGGGATCACATCAAAGACAGCGGAGCAGATTCAAGAGGCGCTCACAGGTTAATGGAGGAAGGAATGCGGGCAGTCTGGATTGTGGACGACGACGATGAGATGAGCCATGCCGTAAAGCTGATGCTGCAGCTTCTTGATTCTACAGTTGAAATTTTCCGCGATGCACGCAGTGCAGCCAAGCGGCTTCTTGCGGGTGACCGGCCGGAGTTAATAGTGCTGGACATCAATATGCCGGAGGTTAGCGGAATCGATTTTTTAGAGTTCCTACGTATGCGTGATGATTTAAAAGAGATTCCGGTGGTGATGCTCTCGTCGGAGACAACCGACATTCAGGTCGATGAAGCTATGCGGATTGGCGCGAATGCCTTTGTTTTTAAACCCGTGACGCTCGAGGAGCTGGAAGAAGCGATACGAATAGCGCTCCCTAAACCTTAGTTTATATTCCTCGAAAGTAGAGAACCCTCTCGAGTTAGAGAAATCTTTATCTCGAACTCTTTTTCCCATTGAAGCGCAAACCATAGCAGATTGGACAGAGCCCGGCATTGGAACTCGGGCGTATTTGGATTGCATCGAAAGCCATTCGGAAGTGGGTGAACTACACTCCACTCCCCCCGGATCAAACATCAAGCTCTCAGCATAAACTAACTATCCAAATCCATGAAGGTGAAACGTCTTATTCTCGGACTATTTTTCCCATTGATACGCAATCCAGAGTGGATTGGGCAGAGCTCGGCTTTGGAACTCGGGTGTGTAAGGATTGTATTATTAGCAATTCGGAAGGGTGAGCGGGGGCACTATAAGGTTTATTGGGTCGAACCTGGTGGATCAATTAAAAACCCGAGACGCGCGGCAGCCGCCTGTAGTTTTGGCCAATCTGAGGGTTGCACGATTGCTGTGGTAGAGCTGAGGATCTCTTTTAAATAGCGATTTGTCGACTTCTTGCTGCGCAGCATCTCGAGCACATCTGGGGATTGGACGCGTAAGATCCAGTATTGCTTGATATACGCTTCTGTGCCTCTCTCAGCCCAGCGAGTTAGCGCCAGATCAACCGGCCGCGGCAGCGAGGATTCGCAGGTCTTCTCCAGGATTGTGCGGATATGTTGATGGGATAAACCTTGCGCTCTGGCACGCTGCAGCGTGCTAGGGGTGAGGCGGTACTCATACTGATCATTTTCAACCGATACCCAATGAGAGAAGCGTGCGATCTGATAGCGAACAGCTCCATTTACCCCACGAGGAACGGTAATGCGGCCATCGGGATGAATGACGATCGCTTTATCCGGTTCTTCAACGTGGACAGCTACGTTCGGATCAAATAGCAGCGCCGATACGGACGTGAGGCGAAATGAGGGTTTCGAAGCCGATTGAGATTCTTGTCCGAGATCAACGGCTCCAAGCCAGTGGAGAGGACCGGTGATAACGGAACGAATAAGGGCGCCATCGACCATATTCCAGTTCTCAATGCCGTGGAGGAAAATCCCGCTTTGATTCTGAAGATACCAGGAATCAAAATCACCACCGGGCCGTTGAAAGGCCGGGTAGGTTTGTCGAATCTGCTCCACAAAATCATTCAAATCCCACCAAAGCCCGCGCTTTAAAGGTTGCAGGAGATCTAGCACCCCTTGACGAGAGAGCCCGGGGTCATTGGGCCAAACATCAGTATTGCATAGGATGTGAGGGAGTACGGCCAGGTCATTCCAGGTCACAGAGTTTTTCCAGGCCAGAAGCAGGTCGCGTATTGCCTGAGAGCGCGGAGCGTCGATAAAAGCGCGGGCTCTTTCAGGATTTGGCGTCCAAGGCGGGCCCTCGATGATTAATGTCTCCTGCAGGAGTGTGAGCAGAAGATTATGCAAACTTGGAATTAGAAGAAATTGCTCCACTGTAGGGCCTGGCTTCTGGGAGAGCTCGAATGAGGGGAAGGGAGTGCCGCGCATGGCAGCCAGAAGAGTTGTGGCATCGTCAACTGCAGCTGATGTTGACAAAAAGACATGTTTTGGGTCTTGCATCAGAGGTGAAAGAGAAGGGGCGCTGGAATCAGGCAGTGTTTCACTCAACATCTGCAGCAAATCTATGGGGATATAGGCGAACTCCTGCGGACCTTGGGGTGTGTCAGCAAATGCTCGCCCGATCAGGCCGCGATACCAAAGCACCTCTACCGGAGAAGCAGGGTTGCGCCAAGGCTGTTCGCGATCGCGCTTTCCGGTTCCCATTTCCCGCAGTTCTCCATGGTCCCGAACCAGGTCAGGCAATGCCATCCTGCCGCCAGCTTGGGCTATCCCTTCAAGGGTTTGTTTGGCTGCATCGGGTAAGCTATCGAGCAGTTCGTCGAGCGCGTTGCGGTTGAGCATGGTGAGCGTTATTTCGTCGACGACAGATCGATCGGAGTCCTGGGGTAGGTCGAATCCCCACAGTTCACAGAGAATCCGCAGGTAGCCTGTATCCTGGTCTTCGAGTGTGTGGAGTAAGGATCTCATGTGGAGTGGAATCTACAACGCTTCTCTTTTTAAGAGAAGGGCATCCACTCTAAACGACAATGCGTAATGCGTTCGGAAGGACCTTGATCTGAATTTCGGTTACAGTGGAATCGAACCCGGCGAAGACCTCGCCATCCAGATGGATCGTGACAGGCTCCTCAGACGTCAATTGCAGTTCGCTGAAGTGACCCATTCGAACCGGCTTGAACCGGCCGTGGGTGCCATTCATCACTTCCGGGATCAAGCGGAACATCATTGGGCGGGACACGTTCTCAATCATCGCGTAGTGAAAAAGGCCATCGTCGAAGATAGCATCCGGGGCGACATGGAAGCCGCCGCCTTCCCTGGGTCCGTTGCCGGCGACGAACATGAGGACATTATTATCGATTTCTTCCTGGTCCGTAATAATCTTCATTCTGGGCGCGTGGTGGTGGAGAAAGATCGTTTTTATCACCGCCCAGAGATACAGCGTGAATCCCTGCAACCGGGTGATTTCATAGGAATAAACCGTAACCGCGGCGTCAAAGCCGATTCCGATCGTGTTGTTCCAGTACTCTGATCGACCAGAACCATCCGTGACTAAGCCTATGTCGATGGTCTTTGTCTCCCCATTGAATACTCTCTCGAGTGCGGCCTCAATTTCCTCCGCAACTCCGACATTTGCGGAAAAATCATTCCCGGAGCCAATGGGTACTGAACCGAGTAAGGGTCTCTGATCTTCAGGGACGCGCATTAAACCGTTGATAACTTCATGGACGGTGCCATCGCCACCAATGGCGACGATGATATCGAAGCCATCTCGCGCGGCTTGCTCAGCGAGCTCGATGGCGTGGGTGTGATATTCGGTTGTGGACCATTCTGCACCCTCGTGTTTGTCGAGTATGTGCTGCACAGATGTTTTGAGATCCGAGGACCGACCCCGGTCAGCACGGGGGTTGAAGATCAATTTCACACGAGGGCTCATGGGTGTTTTCTCCTGGTGGTTCACTAATATAAACACGGACCGTTGTTTCTCGGGTTCAACGTGCTCTCAATTTAGTACAGGTCGCTATCGGAGAGTTCAACAATCGGGTGGTGCTCAGCCGAAATGAAAAAAATCGCCTTATGATTTACAACACCAGGTGGCCGTTTTCGATACTGATGCCCGTGGATTACTCATAGCTGTGACGATCTTCCTGCGGGGCTGTAATCTGTAGTTGTTCCACCATGGTAGCTTCCAGATCTACGCCGCGTCATCCTTTTCTTCAAACGGGCGATCATAGAATAATCGAGATTATAGCCCAAACTTGCTTTGATATTTCATGAGGCAGGTTAGCGCTGGATTTTTTAAGCGTATCGCTGATTGACTCTCGGGCGCGAGGTGTCTAAAGTGAAGGTGTAATGAGCCTCAGGCCATCTATGGGCTGCACGTCCCAGTAAGCCGTGGCAACCTCTGGCCAATCTGACTGATCACCAGCTAGTTACGGCGATCATGATGAATGCGCCGACCGACTGGAGGAACGCCCTTTCGCTGCGGCGAAGAAGTTGGGACCAACCGGCGAACGCGGCAATGCCGGCCGCCCGCTGAATGGCAGGGGGCTCACCCCTTTAAGTATTCTTTCAAGGATAGAGCAAAGACATTATGAAGGCGATGCTCCCAAACGGGAGCGAAATCCTTCGCGGCTTAACAACCTAAATTCTTCGGGATTGTATTCGCCAGACTGGACATCTGGCAATCAAGAATTTCTATGCTGTGGGTTCCGCTGGGGCGATACCTTCATCAGTGGGCACACGAAGCTTGAACCAGGCCGGGATGAGCGCAAGGGAACCGATGAGTAGAGTGGCGAGGAACGGTATCTTGGGGTTGGTGGCTTCCCAGATTTGGCCACCAATCCAGGGTGCAGGAAGCGCAACCAGGCCAATGAGTGCGGGTGCCAAAGCATAGGCAACACCGCGAAGATGTGCGGGTGCTCCACGAGCGATGAGCGCGTTATAGGCTGGGTCTAGAAGTGCAGCGCCGATCCCCATGATGACCCATGAGAGGGCAAAGACTCCGAAGCCTTCTGCAAGGGTGAAAATAAGGAACGAGGAGAGGAAGACCGCCGTTCCAAGCATGAAACCATTCCGTTCGCTCGATTTGTCGGAGAGCCACCCGCCGACTGGAGCAGCGAGAACCCAAGCGATGCCGTGCAGACCCTCAAGCATACCAATACCCTGCTTGTCAATTAGGCCAATATCGCTCAGGTAAACCGGCAGGAGGTTGATCGAAAGATTTGTCGCGAAGATACGGGTGCCCTCCGTAATTATGATCCAGGTTAACAACCCCCCAGCGAAAACAATCGGAAAGATATGCGTGAGGGATTCCCTGAGTGACTTAAGGCTGGGTTTTTCCGATGGCGCGGTGGTCTTCGTTTCCTCGGATCGTAAAAGGAACATAAAAATGATGGCGGCGATGCCATAAAGAAAAACCGCGGTGAGAAACATCGTACGGGCCCCGAAGTTCATTGCCAGGAAGCCGCCCAAGAGCGGGGTGATGATCCAGGCTGCAGCGATAAAGGATTTACTGAGACCGAAAATGCGGCCGCGCGTCTCTGTTGGGCAAGTGTCGGCGATATAGGCTCGGAAGGATGGTTGGATCAAAGCGGTTGCCACCGCCAGGATAAAAGGACCGATAAGGACTACTTCCCAGCGCTGTGCGAAAGCGAACGGGATGTATCCGAGGATTCCCGCAAGACTCCCGAATAAGATCGCCCGCAAGCGGCCGATTGAATCAGATATCCAACCTCCGAAAATTCCGAGCACCAGAGGCACAATCATCGTCAGGGTGAAAAAAAGCCCAACCTGACTGACGCTCGCTCCGATTTCACGCAAGAAGACCGGTATCTGTACTGCGGTCATCGCCCGCGTCGCCTCGGCGAAAGTGAGTCCGATAAGAAAGAGGATCATTTTGCGGGAGAGCAGCGGTTGTAATGATTTATTCATATGGAAGCTTCGTGTCCCCCTTTGAAACAGGCTACAGAGGCTTTTCTGGATGTGAGATGTGGATCAATCCACACATGTTTCAAATAGTGCTTGTAAGACCCTACAATTCTGCCACGATCTTTATGGGATAGCAAATTGAGTATACCAGCGGTTTTGAAGTTTGATTATCAACAGCGGTGATATATCAGTTTTGCAAGGTAATCCAGTTTACGTTTTCTCAGACGATGGAGGGTTTAGGCTGTGAAGTCGAGAAGATCTATTAACTCCTCCATGACGATCCGAGGGTCTTGAAAGTGGATCCCATGGATCCCCAGTTCACGCGCTCCCTGGATGTTTTCATCGAAGTCGTCGATGAAGATGGTTTGTTCCGCTTCGACGCCCAACCGATCGAGGGCTAATTGATAAATCTGATGGTCGGGCTTTGCTAATCCTACCTCGGCAGAGATGATCATGTCGTCAAAGATATCGGCGATATGCCAGCGTTCATCGATGAAGCGTCGAGTGGAAGACCATCCATTGGATAATAGCCCCATAGTAGTTCTGGTTTTACGGGCGCGGATAAAACGGGTCAAATCCATGTCAATCTGATCACCTGACCAGAATTCATCCCTCACGAGTGTTAATTCATCACTCGAAAGTTCGAGCTGCTCACCTACCCATATCCAGAGTTCGTCATTGGTGGCTTCGCCTACGGTGGCTTTACGACTTATCTCACTTTCGAAGACGAGTTCGTATATTTTTCCATTCGGTAGATCCAGCATCCGGTCCAGGCAATGACGCGGCTCCCAGTCTTCGGTGCGTAGAATGACGCCTCCTAGATCCCAGAGGATGGCCTTGAAAGGGGCGGGTTTGTCCATGCTGTTCCTGCTCCAATTCCTTAACGATAAAAGGATTGCCCTTGATGTACCCTAAGTAAGTTGCCACACATTATAGTGGAGATACAACGAGGGATAGAACTTATCAGGTAATGTTAGATTGCCCTCTGGTGGATTCTCACTCCTTCTGGAGTTCCTCTCCAGGACGCAGTTCGATCTCGTAGGTAACATACTCCCGCTGTACATGCATGCCCGCCTTCTCATACAGCCTCGTCGCGCCGGCGAGATTGTCTGAGTCGACGCCTAACCCAACGCGTGGTTTCCCACGGCGATAGAACTCACTGAAAACTTGTCTCAACAAGGCTAATCCCAAGCCACGGCGTCGCCATGGGCGCCGGACACCAAGGACACTCACCCAACCCTTGTCTGGGTCGTCATCTGACTCCGTTCGACACGTAACCATGCCGGCAATTTCATCCCCATCCATGGCCAGGAACCATAGAGCAGAGTCGGGTTTCCGGATTTCAAAAACGTAGTGTTTCCATTGTTTGAACCCCTCTTCAAAGGGAGTTTCAACATATCCCCAATGATCCGCGAAGGCCTCGTCTTCGGCTCTGTAGGCGGCTTCGGTATCCGCCGGGTGCTGAATATTGCGGACTGTGATGCCCTCCGGCCATGCAGGCGCGGGGGGCGCTGCGTTAAGGTCGAGCAACATGTCCCATCCATAGCGGATGGCTTCCATACCTATACTCTGTAGCAATTCCTTCGCCGGAGTGTAGGTGTTTACGGTTCCAGAGCGCGCCGAAACGCGCGCTCCCTTGGGAGCGCGGGGTATTGCCTCGCGGGCGCGTTCCAATGCCCATTCCATCATCGCTGTGCCAATGCCCTTGTCTTCCCACAGTGGATGGACGCGCCCCCAAATCCAGGGGTGAACGGGCGGCTCCTGTACGTCCCATACCTCGATGCAGCCGACGATTTGTCCTGTCGAGGTAATCACAAGTCGGGTGTCGCGTTGAAGATCGAAGTTCGGCATCTGCCATTCCTTCGCGTAGCGCTCCTCTGTAAACTCGGGAGCGTCGATCATCTCCTTTGAACACAGGTTAAACATCTCCACCGAACCCTCGATGTCATCCAGACTTGCCGGGCGGATTGTGTAACCATTGTTAGCGAGTTTGTTGAAAGTCTGTTCGGTCATCTTCTTCTCCATAGAAATATCTTGAGTGCGTACCTCTCGATATTCATACTCCGGTCATGCAATCGGCTTGCGATAGGCTATCCAAAGCTTGATGTTATGAAATCCAAGATTTTCATACAGGCCCAAAGCGCCGCTTAGATTGTCGGTATCCACTCCCAGCGCAGCTTCCTCCATCCCCTCATCTTTGAACATCTGCAGGCTTTGAGCTAATAACGACTGGGCCAGACCACGCCGGCGCCATGGGCGACGAACGCTGATGTCTTCAGTGTGACATCGTTTGCGGTTGAAGCGTTCATTTTCCTCGTCATTGATATAGTTCAAAACCATGCCGGCGACTTGCTCGTTGTCCCATGCGATTTTCCAGCGTTCGGGTTGAAATTCTGGGCTTTCAATCCACCATTGATATTCAGAGTCCGTCCCCGGGACGTGCCCCCAATGATCTTGGAAAGCTTCATCGGCGGCATCGTAGATGGTCCGATACTGATCAGGATTAGCAGGACGGAGCTCGAGACCCTCGGGCAATTCGATTTCAGGGATATCAGCATCAAGAGGACGCACCATCTCAAAAAAATAACGGACAGGTTGGTAACCTGTTTTTTCCATCAGCGCCTGCTTATCGCTCTCGGTGTCCGCCAGGTTAACTTCAAAAAAGCGCAAGCCGTCTTTCGGAGCGTGGTTTGCCAGACCTCTTAAATGGTCCTCGGTGTAAACCAGCAAAGTTGACCCAATCCCCCTTCGCCTCCACTCGGGCAGGACGCAACCATGGTGTCGAAAGATGACATCGCTGTTTGACTTCCGGAGCCAGTTCATCTGTGCATAGCCGATTAAATCCCCGTAGATCTCCGCGAGCAAAACATCCTGAGTTGGATCGAAGTTCTGCAGGTGGGTGAATCTGCGCCCAACGTCGCCGGCGGTAATGACCTCAGACACGCTATCCGCATCGAAACAGCGCTGGATGATGGTGGCGATCCGTTCATGTTCCCGCGGATCTGAATAGCCGCGGAAAGTTAACCCAGGTATATCGGGTGCATAGGCCAGGTTCTTCAGATCAGGATTAAAATTCTCTTTCATTTCACACCTCAAACTAATCCGCATCAATTCTTCGATTGATGAATTCTTCTTCTTTTGCACACCTGGATCGACTGCGCTCTATGCGCAAGAGTCGTTCTGGTGAAACAAAAAACCGCAGGCGCTGATGTGCGCCCGCGGCTGTCATTAGGACAGAATCGTCAGGATCTATCTCTCGATAGGCGCACTCCGCGTAGGTAAGACGAAACCAGAGCCGATATCTGCGAGGCTTCGAACCGTCGCTACAACTTTCACCATAAGCATCATCATAATAGGGTGCGCCCTCCTTTCATAAGATGGAGCCATCCTATAGCGGAATTGAGTGTACGTCAAGGCAGGAAGATTAACATCGTTGTTGGGAAGACCTTAACTTCGCAGCATCGCCGCAGCTCGTTCTACTGATTGGGAGCTACCGATGATTCCTACGCGATCACCCAACTTGAAGGTTAAGTCCCCCTGGGGAATCATCACGTTGCCCTGGCGCGACATGCTTACGATGAGTGCGTCGCCTGGTAGCCGCATTTTGCGGAGTGGCACGTCAGTGATGGATGGATTCCCAATCCGCAGTTCTACAACCCCGATATCGCCATCTCCACGATCCATCAGAAGGTCGAAAATCATCGGGTAGCGAAGAGCACCTTCAATGGCCATTACAGTGGCGAGCGTGGGTTGGACCACTTTCACACCCAAGCGCTGAAGCTGAGGTATCAGCTCAACATCGCTGATTCTGGAGATGACGAGGGGGATATGGTAGGTCTCCCGCGCTATGGTGCAGACATTCAGCGTCTCCTCCGAGCTCATCGTCAGGTCGACGAGAACGCGGGCATCGGCGGCTCCAGCCTTCGCGAAAGCAGCAGGTAGGTCTGCGCAACCCTCGAAAAAATCAACAGCCAACCGTTGGAATGCAGCTTTACGGCTATCGTCCGGGCAGATAACAGCAACAGGCTCGTTGAAGGTGAGCAGTCGATCAACGAGGAACTCAGTCAGTTGGTCTTGGCCGATGAGGATGATGCCGTGGCGGCGCTTTTCCTCACTGGCGGGAAAGATGCGGTTGAAGAGTATGGGTGATAGTGTGCAGGAAACAATAGCGAGAAGAATGATCGCAGCATCAAGAGCTTCAGAGATCAAGCCCAGTCTTACCGCAATCGCCGCGGCGGCGATGATGAGCGAGAGGCGAGCGGACAGCAGAAAACCACCTGCGAAGGTTTCGCGCCAGTTAAATTGCACGCGCAGCAGCAGCGCCGGGATGACCTTAACTAAATATGCTATGACGACGAACAATGGGACCAGCAGGAGAGCTTGAGGGGATTCGATGATGGCTTGAAGGTTCAACTCAACGCCTACCATTATGAAGAAGATTGGGATGAAGAATCCATAACCGATAGCATCGAGCTTCTCACGCGCGTTCTCGCCTTCTTGATCATCGAGTAAGCCAGCAATAACACCGGCCAGAAAGGCACCCAGGATCAGCTCCACACCCAACGCTTCGGCCAACACGACCCAGGCTACCATGAGCGCGAATGCGCCGCGCACCCGTATTTGCGCTGTTGCGCTTGAAAGTTCATCTAGGAAAGTTTGCAGAAAGCCAAGCTCAGATACTCGCCGCATTCCGCGAACGGCAATGGCAAAGATGGTTAATAGGGCGGGTACCAGCAGGAGATCCAGCGTTAACCCTTGACTGCGAATTGCAATGACGATTGTTAGTAAAAGCAGTGTGATGAAATCTGCAACGGAGGCGGCGACAAGGATGTATTGGCCAAATTCCAGACCGAGAAGACCCCGCTCCTTAAGGACGGGCACAACGATACCCAGGGATGTCGTACTTAGGATCAAACCGATGAGGATCGGGCTTTCGACGAGACCTGACAAAGACAGCAGCCATGAGAAAAAAAGAGCCAGGCTAAGGGTGCCCAGCAAGAGGATTACGGCTAGCGTTAGGGGACGCTTCCAGAAAGATTTGTCGCTGGAGTATGGACCACCGGATAGGAGAAGTTCGAAATCAACTTCCAATCCGGAGAGGAACATCAGATATGCGAAACCGAACTCCGCCAGAAATCTGAGTGTCTGTGATGGTTCAACAAGATTTAGACCACTTTGACCAATGATGATGCCCGCGATGATCTCGCCGACAACGATGGGGATGTAAAAACGGCGCAGGCGAGCTGAGAGAATTGGGACAACCAGGGCGAGTAACGTAATAAGAAGGAGGGCTAGAAAAGGGCTGTGATCCATGTGTCATTTCTGGGAGCAAGGGTGTGGTTGCTGGATTTTAGTGTATCAGATGTCAACCCGCCATCGGAAGAATCAACGATGGATTGCGTTGTTTTTGTGGGCTCGTTAATCGCGGGTTTGCCTCACAATATTAATAAAATCAGCGAGAAGGCCATAGGCTGTTGTGTGCGGTCCCGGATCGGACTCGGTGATCGTGAGCGGGCCGAGGGTGTCGCTGTGAAAGGTTACGGCGGAGGAGGTCCCCATCACATTGTAGAGCGGGTCGGTGGGGTCGAGCAGCTCGGGGTGTACCGATGTCGATATCCCTTTGTCTGTTCTTTCGGCCTTGCAGATGAGCTTCCAACGTTTCCCCTCTGCTGAAGCAGATTGTATGTCGTCGCTGTGGAGAGACTCAATCCCCTTTCGCTCGACGCTGGAGGGTTTCAGGTTCTCGCCCATGAGCACGGTGACGAGCGCCGAAACCTTGATCGCCGCGTCCCAGCCCTCAATATCGCCGGAGGGATCGGTCTCGGCGATGCCGATCGACTGGGTGTAAGCGACGGCGTCCTCGAAGGTATTTCCCTGCTCCATTAAGGTTAGGATGAGATTCGTTGTCGAGTTCAGGACTCCGCGGAAGGATTGGAGTTCTGCTGCAGGAAGCGTTTCTCGCCAGAGCGAGAACACTGGAGCGCCATCCATGACCGCAGATTCGAAGAAGAATTTCCGCCTATGTGTTTGCGATAATTTCGTAAGTTCGCGGTAGGCGTGAACGACCGGACCTTTATTCGCTGTTATGGCGTGCATGCCGGCGGAGAGCGCGGTGGAGATGTGTTCAATCGCCGGCTGACCGTCGTGGTAACTGACGGGGGTGTTCTCAAAAAGAACGTCGGCATTGCATGCACGAATAAATTCGGAACCATTTTGTGGAGTTGGCTCAGCGGATAGCGGGTCGAGCGAATCACCCGCTGCGATCATCGCCAACGCACGCTCAAGGTCTATCCCCGTTGGGTTAATCGCCGCTCCGTGGCGGCCGGTCATGATCCCCACAACTTGATAGTTTAAATCCAGCTGGGTTCGAAGTTCATCGCCTTTCACCAGCAACAGCCGCGCCAATGCCTGGCCGACGTTCCCGAAACCAAGGAGAGCGAATTTATACGTGTCCATCAAGAGAATTACTCCAGAATAACCAGGGTTGGATTATACCAACGGCCAAGGGTAGGGGCGGCCTGTGCCGGGTGAAGGGAAGACGGGCGATTGCAAGATTCGATCGATGCGTTCTCGAAAGTTGACAAGTTCAGCCCTGGAAAGCAAGCGCGAAAGATCGTCGTGTACATCGTTTTCAGGCTCCAGCTGATCCCGCAACAGGCGCACGTGCTCGAGCAGTTTACCTGGAATGGGCTCGCCGGCGAAGTCCCAGATCACCGTGCGCAGTTTCTCTTCATCATGGAAGCATAAGCCGTGGTCGATCAACCAGAGGTGATCATCCTCGCCAAGGAGAATATGACCGGATTTGCGGTCGGCGTTATTGATGATGATGTCGAACAGCGCCGTGGGGTGCAATCGCCCCTTCTCCTCCTGGTTGAATGTGAAGTAATGACGATCGGGATCGACATCGATGTAGAGTTGCAGCGAACCCGGACCTGCGGGTGCGTCCTCGCGCAGCACGGTCGGCGGGACGAGTTCCCAGCCCAACCCCTGGCTCACGAGGTAGGCCGCCACTTCCCTGTCGGCAAGAGAGCCGTGAGGAAAATCCCAGAGCGGCTGTTCGCCGCGTGCCGGTTTATAGATCGCCGGGATTTCGCCATGATCTCCTTTGATCTGGACGAGAAAGGTGAAATTCGATCCCCAGGCCACCTGACCTACAACTCCAATTTCACCAGTATTGAGGATGTGGGTAATCGCTTCAAGGTTATCAAACTCGAAAATGTTCATCTGCGTTTGCTTCATATATGCGATCGATACAGGAGGTTTTTAGGAAGCTACAGCGAGCTCGGATGGAGCTCGAACGTCAGCGTTTATGACCGTTTTTCTTGGGGCAGAAATGACCTTGCGGGTCGATAGGCTCACCACAGTTGCCGCATACAGGTCTGCCGCGAGCCGACAAATCCAAGCCCCAGCTGCACATCCGGCGAAACTGCGAGCGGCTGCACCAGAAACGAGCGGCAGAAGCCAGCTCTGGGTCTTCATTGAGAGGCTGGATCTCGCGAGCAACAAGGATGAGCATATCACTTTCTTCATCGTAGCCTAACCCGATGTGACCCACGCGGAAGGCGGGGTCGATAGGCTCCTCGAGCGCCATCTCACCTTCGATGTAATCCCGTGAAGATTCAGGTAGATCGGGAAGACGCTTGTGCAGCTCACTCAGGAATTCATCGAGACCAACAGCGAGCGATTGAATCTGTTGTTTTTCGATAAGTAGTGTGACTAGTTGATCCCCGGCTCGCCCCTGTAGATAGAAAACACGTTTCCCAGGGCCGCCAATAGCCCCGGTTGTGATCCGATCGACGGGTTTGAGTTCGTACTGGATGCCTGCCATTTGAGATCCCACACTAAGTTGATGAACGTTTAGGTATATTCTCTCGCTAGCGAATGGAGTATATCAAACCTCCGGCGTGCTGTACGTCGCGCGGGTGTCGTTAAGACCCAAAACGCGGATGCTGCTGTCGCTTATCGTTAGCACGCTCATCGAAGCGGGGGAGATTGTGATGCGCTGGAAGAGGTCCAACGGCATACCGAGATAATGAGCGATGGCGAGCTTGATTGGATCAGAGTGGAACACACAGGCGATATTTGCCTTCTTGCGGCGATGTAAACCGCGAAGCGCTTGGAGCTCGGCAACGACGCGCGCTTGAGCTTCCGGGAAAGACTCACCCTCCGGGAACCTGGCTAACGAGGGGGTATTCTGGATGATCGGCCAGAGTTTTCGGCGACGTAAAGTTTTGAGCGATTGTCCCTGCCAGGAGCCGTATCCGATTTCGATTAAGCCCTCGCGGATGAGAATATCGAGACCCTGGGCGCGAGCTAATGGTTCAGCAGTTTCGACAGCTCGTTCCAGTGGGCTGGCATAGATCGCTTCGAACTTGACGGAAGCGAGTATGCGACTTAGCGTCTCGGCCTGACGGGACCCTTCTGAACTCAAGTGGACGTTCGACATCCGCCCGGCAAGTTTTTGCTTCCCCAGAAAATCATTGTGTCCGTGACGGATGAGATAGAAGGTGGTCATTAATTCTCCGCTAGGATGGTTTGCTTCTGCGCAGCGTATGTTTTTTCTTGATCGCATCGATCTCTCGATCGGCGAGATCGGAGGGTTCGAGCGTGGCATCAAGTTCTAATGCCTTCCGTTGAGCCGCGCGCCATCGATCCAATCGTTCGGCGACCTGCGCCTCGTAACCTTGTTCGGAGGGGTTGTAAAAATAGGTCCCGAGGAGTGAGTCAGGCAGATAACCCTGCCCGATGTGGTGCCCGGGATGCGTGTGTGGATACCGATATCCCTTCCCGTGCCCGAGAGCTTTCCCATCGCGGCTGGCATCTTTCAGATGCTGTGGGACCTCGACCACCCCTTTTTCCTCCAGGTATTTATAGGCTTTGAAATAGGCGCTAGTAGTATTCGATTTTGAGGCGGTTGCTAGGTAGAGCGTTGCCTCCACAAGAGCGTACACGCCCTCTGGTAACCCAACAAATTCAAACGCTTGGACTGCGGCGGAGGTGACGACGAGGCCCATGGGGTCAGCCAGGCCGACATCCTCTGAAGCAAGGATTAACAGACGCCGCAGGATGAACCGCGGGTCCTCGCCGGCGTAGAGCATTTTAGCCAGCCAATAGAGCGCAGCGTCTGGGTCGGAACCGCGCACTGATTTGATGAAAGCCGAGACAGTGTCGTAATGCGCATCGCCGTCTTTGTCGTATAGGACCGCACGGCGCTGGATGGATTCTTGGGCAACTTCTAGCGTGACGTGTATCACGCCGCTCTCATCAGGGGGTGTGGATTCCACAGCTAATTCAAGCGCATTGAGCGCATTACGTGCGTCCCCACCCGACACTTGGATCAGGTGATCCAGAGCGTCTTGGTCGAGCCGGATCTGTTTACTGCCATAGCCATGCTCGAGATCAGCGAGGGCACGTTGGATAACCCGGTTCACATCCTCTTCCTCGAGCGGACGCAGTTGGAAAATTCGTGAGCGCGAAACCAGAGCTCCGATCACTGTGAAGTATGGGTTTTCAGTCGTCGCACCGATGAGGGTGATGGTCCCGGTCTCGACATGAGGTAGAAGCGCATCCTGTTGAGCTTTATTCCAGCGATGGACCTCATCCACGAAAAGGATCGTCCGCTTGCCGTATAGTTTGCGCCGCTCCTCTGTCGCCTTAATGATGCGCCGGAGATCTGCTTTCCCGGCTAGGACCGCCGAGATCGTAACAAAATGGGATTCTGTGGTGTTGGCGATGATCATCGCTAACGTGGTTTTTCCGGTTCCGGGAGGCCCCCAGAGGAGTATAGAAGAGAAAAGACGATCTGCCTGGATAGCACGGCGAAGAAGGCAGTCTTCTCCGACAATCTCTGCCTGACCTTCGAATTCATCCAATGTGCTCGGCCGCATACGTGCGGCGAGCGGGGCTTCGCGGGCGATGCGATCCTTCATCGCGTGGTCAAATAGGTCCATTTTGTCATTGTACCATCGGCTTATACGGGACTGAGAATATCTATGTGTTGAGGTATTTTCTGCGCAACTGCCGGGTATGTTAGAATTCGCGGAATGCCAGACTTGCCCTGAGTGTACTGGCTGCGCACAAGTGTTGAAACGAAGCAGGCTGGAATCATCACCTCCAGCAGGAACGGCTAAAGAAGTGATCAACGATTACAAAAATTATTGGATCCGGAAACTATGACTTGTAAGTTGCTCTTAGCCTCAGCTTCACCTCGCCGTCGTGAGCTAATGGAATTGACCGGCTGGGATATGGAGATTTGCCCTGTTCCGGTCGACGAGATGGTTCAGGTCGATGAGCGGGCGGAGGCGCTGGCGATTCGTCTTGCGCGCATGAAAGCTCGGGCAGCCGCAGCCGGGTGCCCCGCCTGTGAGCTCGTCCTCGCCGCCGATACTGTGGTGGTAGACGGCGGCACAATTTTAGGAAAACCTGTCGATGCAATTGATGCTGAACGGATGCTTTTAATGCTTCGAGATCGTGAGCATGAGGTCATAACTGCGTTGGTATTTATCCAAACAGCCAGCGGGGAAGAAATTGTTGAGACGTGCAAAACCGTCGTTCCTATGCGGGCGTATGACAAGAGTGCGCTTCAGACCTATATCGCCGGCGGGTCTCCGCTGGATAAAGCCGGCGCGTATGGGATACAGAACCGCGAATTCAACCCAGTGGAACTGAGCCAAATGCAGGGATGCTTCGCGAATGTGATGGGACTCCCTTTGTGTCACCTGCAGCGCGCTTTGGGGCGCTTGGGGCACGATCTGACGGTCGATCTCCCCGCTCGCTGTATTGCATATACGGGGTATGATTGTAGCGTCTACCAGGAGATACTGAGAGGTATATTGTGAGACGAATCCCGATCCTGCTTCTAATTTTAGCGATGCTCATCAGCAGCTGTGGGCTCTTTAGTCCCACCGACCCGGGGTCGAACGGGACACCTACGCTCCCGGATCCTATACAGACCACTGAGTCCGCCCCGGATCCAGATGCAGCCGCGCAGCACTTCCTGGACACTTGGAAAGCGAACGATTATGCGGGGATGTACGCTCTCCTCAGTCCCCTTACCCAGGATGGATTGAGCGAGGAGGACTTCACGAATCGCATTCAAGAGATCATGCGGGGCGGGGCATTTGTGGACGTCGATTTTCAAATCGTATCCGCTCTTGTACACAGCCCACAGCGGGCTGAAGTGCGTTATCACATCGTTCTCACTAGCGCGGCTGTAGGTGAAATCAGCCGTGAGACGCGCATGGACTTAACGCGCTCCGCTGGCGAGGACTGGCGGGTAGCCTGGACCGACGCCATGATTTTGCCCGAACTCGAGGGGGGCAACGGGTTGAGTCTCACCGCTATCACCCCAACGCGCGCGAATATTTATGACAAGAACAACCAGGCGTTCGCTGCACAAGCGGGCGCGGGTCAGGATAACGGCGCCGCATTGTGGATCGTCCCGAATGAGATCGGCGATGAAGACGCCGAGGAGACCATGCTCTCAACTTTGAGGCGACTTTTTGTGTTGGCGACCGTAGATCCGATCCTCGCGCGCTACGAGGCCAACCGCAACACTGATTGGTTTACCCCGCTAGGCGTTGTACCTTATGAGGATTACAACACCGTCGGCGGCCTGCTCGAATCGGTGGGCGGTGTTCGCGCGCGCACGTACAGCACTCGCTACTATTACGGCGGTGGTCTCACGCCATTTGCAGGGGGAGCGTCGCCACATGCCGTCGGCTTTGTGAGTCAGATTCAGGAGGACGAATACGAAGACCGCCTGGCGCTGGGTTATCAGGGTGATGAATTCGTCGGCCGTATCGGCATCGAGGCGGCGTTCGAAGATGAGCTGCGCGGCGTGCCGGGGGGGACCCTCTACCTGGTCGATCCCAATGGTCAGGTGATGCAAGTGATGGCTTCCCGCGATCCCGGATTACCCTATGCAGTGTATACGACGCTCGACCGTGACCTGCAAGAAATCGCGCAGCGGTCGATTGAAGGTTTCGAGGGCGCTGTGGTCGTTTTGGAACGCGACACAGGAGCGGTGCTTGCCATGGCCTCCTCGCCGGCATTCGACCCCAACCTTTTCGATGCCCAGAACCCTAATGGAGCGAATGGCGGTTTTCAGATGTTGAACACTGCCAATCAGCCCTATATCAACCGCGCTACGCAGGGACTCTACGTTCCAGGGTCAGTGTTCAAGGTCGTTACGATGGCCGCCGCGCTGGAGACGGAGTATTACGAACCCGACACAGTCTACAATTGCGGCCTAGAATT
>JAUWFP010000223.1 GCA_030606845.1 Anaerolineales bacterium
AGCGGTTCCAGGCGCATCGCCGCCATCGCACTCAGAAAGAGAATCGGGATGACGAGCAGCCATTCCCAGCGGCTGGGTTGGATCCCTTCCAAACGGGCGGCGATGAACAGCGCCGCCGCGCTGAGCGCAGCCCAGATGGGGAAGTTGATCCCCAGCGGGTGGCTGTGGAAGAGAATCTCCACTCCCAGGCCCAGCAAGAGCGCAATTGCTGTCACTTCGAGCGCCTGCTTCACCTTGCGGCTGAAATCCGGTATATCCTTGGGTTCGTTATTGAGTTGAGGGTCCGTCTCGGTCATCGAGGCCTCCTATGGGTCTCTCGCCCAGATCGGGGCACATTTTGGCAGATTGTAGCATAACCTTTTTGCCATGCGCCCGCTGGACGAATTCCCCACGATCGTCCAATAAAACGCCTCTCAAAGTCTACTCAAAAACTCTCAGGTAATGTGTCGAGAGCTGTCAGGAGCTATCAGTGACGCAATTTTCTCACAGATTTCAACGCTGCATCACCGCATTTGGGCGACCTAACCGATATTCCCTCTCCCATTCATGAAAAATAATATATAATTGTATACTGATACGTTTATAGGAGAAGAATCTATGCTGCTCACTGCGCAGACCAACGCTATCGCACTCAAGGCGAAATTATTCCGGGGCTTTTCCGATCCATCGCGCTTATCGATTCTCGAATGCCTGCTCGATGGCCCGAGGAATGTGTCCGAGATTGTGGCCGTGACCGATCTCTCCCAACCGAATGCCTCCAATCACCTGGCATGTCTCCGAGACTGCGGCCTCGTGACCGCGGTCCAGGATGGTCGCTATGTCTATTATCACCTCAGCGATGACCGAGTCGCCAACCTGCTCACGCTTGCCGATGAAGTACTCGCCGAAGTCGCCCGAGGTGTCTACGAATGCACCAGGGTATCCCAAGCATGAGCGACACAAATTCAGCACACTTACAGATATTCGAGGTTCCCATTGGCGGGATGGATTGTGCCGAGTGCAGCAAACACGTTCAATCTGCGCTTGAATCGATCCCCGGCGTATGCTCCACAACAGTCTACCTCGCCGCCGAAAAAGCTGTGATTAGCGCCGATCCTTCACTCGTCGACGAGGATCACATCCGCGCCGCCATCCAGAGCGCTGGATATACCGTTCCGGACACCCTCGTTCTCAAGGACCAGAGTTCAACCGAGGACCTTAGCCGACGAATCAAAATCGCCTATGGGCTCATCGTGGCCGTAGTTCTAGCCATCGCAATATTCGGAGAGTGGATGGGGGTCCTGGACCGGCTGAATGGGATGGTACATCCGCTTCTCGGCGCCATCATCGTCGCCATCGCCGGGTGGCCCGTACTTCGCAAAGTATTCCATGCCCTGAGCCAGAAGACGATCATCGCCCAGACGGTGATGTCGCTCGGGGTTTTTGGCGCATTGATCATTGGAGAATGGATCACCGCGCTCATCATCGTTTTCTTCATGCGCGTTGGCGACACCATCGAGAGCTACACGACAAACCGGGCCCGGAGCTCGCTGAAGAATTTAACTACGATGATCCCGAGAACTGCGTGCGTTTTGAAGGATGGGGTTGAAAATGTTGTGCCTATTGAGGACGTCGGTGTGGGCGACATCGTCCTCATCCGACCCGGAGAGACGGTCCCCGTCGACGGGGTTGTCCGCTCCGGCCAGGCTGCCGTGGACCAATCCTCCGTCACCGGCGAATCATTGCCAGTAGATGTGTACCAAGGCAGCCATGTGTACGCAGCCACGATCGTCCGCCAGGGGAGCGTGCAGGTGAGGACGACCAGGGTTGGGGGTGACACAACCTTCGGGCACGTCGTGCGTATGGTCGAGGAGGCGGAGGCGAACCGGTCGGAGATTCAAACCTTTGCCGATAAGTTCTCCGGCTATTTTCTCCCTCTTGTGCTGCTCGCCGCTGCGCTGACCTACATCTTCAGTCGTGATCCCCTGGCCACTGTCGCCGTGCTCGTCGTCTCATGCTCCTGTGCCATCGCCCTGGCGACGCCCATCGCCATGCTCGCCTCCGTCGGCGCGGCTGCCAAACATGGGCTGCTCATCAAGGGCGGCAAGTACATCGAGGCGCTGGCTCGGGCGGATGTCCTTCTCATCGATAAGACCGGCACGGTTACGTTCGGAGAGCCGCGCATCACCGACATCCTGCCGGTAAACGGCTACACCGCGGATGAACTTCTGCGGATGACCGCGTCGGTCGAGGCGTACTCCGAGCATGCGTTGGCGGAAGCCGTCATCCATACAGCGCGGGAAAAACACATCGACCTTGAAGAAATCACGGATTTTTCCTCCACCCCTGGAGGGGGCATTCAGGCAAACTATCAGGGCTCGACCGTCCGCGTGGGTAATGAGCGCTTCATCGCCCGCGAGAGTGACAACTCCATTTTGGAATCCCTTGAAACTCTGGGGAAAACGAGGCTTCTTGTGAGCCAAGACAATATCCTGGTTGGTGTCCTGGACGCAGCGGATACCATGCGCCCGGAGGTCCCTGAAGCCCTGGGTGCGCTAAAAGGTCTGGGTGTTGAGCAGATGATGCTCCTCACAGGGGACAATCAAGAGACTGCGGAGTCGTTAGGGGCACAATTACAGATCCCTTATCGGGCGAACATGCTGCCCGAGGACAAGATTAAGATCGTCGAAGAGTTCCAATCCAAAGGGCATTACATCGTCATGGTGGGCGATGGGGTGAACGACGCCCCTGCGCTCGCCAAGGCAGACGTGGGCATTGCCATGGGTGTCGCCGGCTCGGATATCGCCATCGAAACCGCCCACATCGCCTTGATGCGCGAGGATTGGTCTCTAATCCCACAGCTATTCGAAATCGCCCATCGAACCATGGGCGTCGTCAAAATGAATCTCGCCTTCACCGGAGTATTTAACCTGCTGGGGATCACGCTCGCTGCCTTCGGCATCCTACCCCCGGTCCTGGCTGCGGCCGCGCAATCGATTCCCGACATCGCCATCCTGACCAACTCCTCGAGGTTATTGAACCAGTGAAGATGTCAGCCTTTAAGAAGTTAATTGTCTAGGGGAGAACTGGATTTCAAGAGGGTTAGAAGCGAACAGTCCAGCTCAGGTTCTGGATCGCAATCTTATCCGAGGAGGATTCTTAACCACCAGGCTCAGCAAGAGCGCGATCAGGAGCTATCAAGAAAGTAATCTTCTCACTGATATACAACACACCACAATAGCGAAGACCGAAACAGACCCGCCAGATGGCGGGTCTGTCACGTCAACGGTCACAGATGTAGCCAAGTCTAGGGCATGAACCCGTCAATCCACTCCAGGACTTCAGGGATGTCAACCCTTGCCGAGTAACCAACTCCGGCGCAGTTGATGTTGGTAACGTAGGAGTTCACGGCCAAGACGGTGTCTGTTCCTCCCAAGAGATCGGGACCTCCCGAGTCACCAAAACAGAGACCACCAGTGTCGCCTCCGGGATTCAATGCAAGACGCATATATTCGGCACTGTGGACGAATTCACCAGAAACTAATTGGCTTGGTGCATATAAGCGAATCCTTAGCCCTATCCAACGATAGTATGGTGGAGGTTGGGGTAGAAGGTTGCCCGGGATCTGAGCTTGGTCCTGGACACCATATCCCACGAAGTCCACGTCGGTCTTGTTCAGTAGAGTATCTACAAGACCAGCATCGGGTAATTCTGCGTACTCTCCCACCACCTTTTTCTTGATTGGCTTATCCAAGACTACAATACCAATATCTCGATAGGAGAAAGCCGGGAGACCGTTTCCACCACCGTAAGGATTCTCAACGCTGCGATATTCAGGGATGGTATAAGGTTTGCCTTCAAACGCCCCACTCCCTTTACCACCATAAGGATACAGAGGGAACGGCACGTTGTCATATGTAACATCTTCGTCGAACCAGACCCTCGCCGCTACAGCACCATCCGTGCAATGTCCAGCGGTTAAAACAACATTTGGCGCAATCAATGCACCGCTGCATCTCCAACCTGGACTGCCAGGTGCATAATCAAACACTAGCAATCCAACATAGGGATGGTTATCCCCGTCCGGTTGACCATTCGTGATCGCGCCGGCGATGCCGACGGTTACTGCCAACAACGCGAGCGTAATTAAAACTGCAATCAGACCCTTTTTCATGTTCCTCCTCCTCATTCTCCAGTTGAAAATCAATCGTGGTCGGTTGTTCGAATTTCGATACCTCACCTCCTTTATGCCCAGAGCTTAAGACAACGAAAATTCCACCCCTCTAAATAACTCAACGGCAGTTATGAGAGATGGAAGCAAACCGGGAACGATGTTTTCGACGAAGATGGATTATGTATATACGGGGGGTCTTTTTACCCCCACTCAAACTCAGATCCAAAGCACACTAA
>JAUWFP010000310.1 GCA_030606845.1 Anaerolineales bacterium
CACCTCAGGAGAGACAATCCCGTAGGCAATGATCCCGCGCTCGACCATCTGCTCGCGCGCCACGGCATACAAGTCGGTCTCTACAGTGGCAGTAGCTTTCTGGAGTTCTTCGGTTTCTTGGGGAGCTTCGCCGATATCTTCGACAGAATGCTGCCGGCCGCGCAGAAAGATCACTCCACCAACGAGGGCGATGACCAGGGTAAGCACAATAAGGACGGTAAGCCGTTTAGACATCTCGACCTCCGCCCTTGATTGTAGTATTAAATATTTAATTTATCGCCAGTTCAACGGATTCTGTGTAAATATTAAAGCGCGGGGGATCATCAAAATGCTTCTTCACCGCGCATAACTCCGCTGAGCGAATTAGTGCGTCTTGATACTTCTCTGGAAAATTCTCAGGAACCTGAATCTCAAGATCAAACTGCTCTATCAAACCCGTTGCCGGATTAGAATGTGTCCGTTGGATAATGCGAACTCCATCTGTGGATAACCCTCTCTGCTTCAAAAAACTCAGGACGTAGATCCCCGCGCAAGTTCCAAGGGATGCCAAGAAAGTCGCAAAGGGCGACGGCGCCGATCCTTCTCCGCCTCCCAGCGGGGATTGATCCGTGTTTATCGTAAACGATCCGAAGTAGGCGTCTACACGCGCACCTCCAGGAAAAGTGATTTCCATCTCCATAACTATCTCCTTAAGCTTATACTCACTTCTACTTTGGATGCACGAGAGCTCCTGAGGTTACACACTTCTGCCACTCCCTTATGATGAGATAGATACAAAAAAACAGGGCGGATTGATCCGCCCCGTCATTTCTTACAAGATTGCTGGGTTACTTAGAAACCTAGCCAGATTAAAGGCGCATAAAGGATCTGTGGATAGAAAGAATCCATGAACCATATGAATCCACCGCAAGCGAGAATCAGGACGAAGCATCCCAAACCCGCCAGAAGCCAGGGTTTCCCGCTTTTTTCCGCCGGCGGCGAGGCTTCTTCGGCCGAGACCGGCGGCGAAGCTGATGGAGCTTGCGCGGCAGGTTGGGCAGCCGCCCGGGGAGCTTTCTTCGCGGGGTCTGCAGTTGCAGCTGGTTGAGCAACCGTCGCCGCGGCTTCTGGTGCTGTTGCGTCGAAGGTTAAGGATACGGTTTCTCCTAGAGCAACTAAATCGCCCGGGTTCATCACCCGTGGTGCCACCAGTCGTTCGCCGTTGACAAAGGTGCCATTGGTTGAACCAAGGTCCTCTAGAACATACCCTCCGGGAGTGCGCGTGAGACGGGAATGCTGCCGCGAGACTTCCGCGTCCCCGACAACGACATCATTTGTCACATCGCGCCCAATGAGCGAGACCTCCTTCGTCAGCTCAAAGACTGTTCCAGGGTTCGGTCCAGTGCGAACGATCATGCGGAATTCTGATGATGACATCACGCCTCCTCGTTACGTACGCGATAGTGTACAAGCTGGTTAATGTCGAGTCAACTACCTTTCTTATTCAACGGACGCACACACAACCGTATTCCATCTACACCGACGATTTCAACCCTCTCACCGTTTGTAATTTCATCATCCTCGTTCTCAAGTATTGCGCTCCAGAGTTCTCCGCCAACCTGAACCGTCCCCCCAGGCGTGAGATCCGAACGTGCTTCGGCAGTGCGCCCTACCAATGACATGGCACCAACTTCAACCGGTCTAATTTGAGCGCGAATCACAAAGGTCAGGATTATTAAAAATCCAATCGCGATCGCAATGCCAGTACCAACCACAAGGGGGACAGAAACACGCCAAAAGGACGGCGTTGTGGGTGAATTAAACAGGACCAGAAAGCCGATGACAAACGATGCTAAACCCGCCACCGTTAACGCTCCATGTGTGGGGGCTTTAATCTCTAATATAAAGAGCACAAAGGAGGTGAGGACGAAAATCAATCCAAACCAGTTCACCGGAAGGACTCCGAGACCATAGGTTCCCAGAGCCAGGCACACGACCCCGATAAAGCCGGCAATCCAACCGCCTGGATGAGAGATCTCGATCAAGATAGCCTGAACCCCGACCGAAAGCAGCAAGAAGACGATGTTTGGATTGGTCAGGACTTGTAGAAATTGCTCAATGTAATTTTGGCGGATCTCCATTACGATAGCATCTGCCGTATGCAGTACGCGCTCCCCGTGCGCATCAACCTTCTGGCCATCAATTTGATCAAGGAGCATCTCAACATCGTCGGCGATGAAATCGATCAAGCCAGCGTCAAGCGCCTCTTGAGCGGATACCGCCTTCGCAGAGTCAATCATCGCTTCAGCCAGATTCGTGGCTTCTTCCCCCCGATCTGCGACCAGGCCTCTAATCGTAGCTTTGAGAATCTCCTTCTCCTTGGCTTCAATCGTATCGCCGAGGTCTTCTCCCTGCATCCCAACCGGGCTCGCTGCCCCGATTGCGGTTTCAGGCGCCATTGCGGCGAGATGCCCGGCTAATGTGATAATTGTTCCCGCACTCCCGGCAATCGCGCCTTGCGGGGCGACGTAAACCACTACCGGGATATGGCTACCGCGGATCGCTTGCACCATCTTGTTCATGAGGTCAATGGACCCGCCAGGCGTGTCGATCTGGAAGATGAGCGCCTCGCCGCCTTCCTGCTCCGCTTGCTCAATCCCCCGTTCAAGGTACTCTACCATCGTGGGTGTTAAGGGTCCCGTTGCCTCCAATAAAAATACACGACCACCACCCTGTGCATTTGCGTCCATCGGCATAATGAGCGCAATAAAAAGCAGGGAGATAATCGTGATGACTATCCTTCGAGACACTGTGCACCTCGT
>JAUWFP010000069.1 GCA_030606845.1 Anaerolineales bacterium
TCGACCACGAGCGCGGCGACGACCACCTTATGGACCGGCCGCAGCCCTGCCGAGCACGGCATTCTGGGGTATGAGATCTTCCTAAAAGAGTACGGCCTGGTCGCGAATATGATTAATCACTCACCGGCTGCATTCGAAGGTCGTGCAGGGCTGCTCTACTCAGCGGGTCTGGACCCGGAGAGCTTCCTGCCCGTCCCGACCGTAGGACCGCATCTGGTGGAAGCGGATATCGAGCCGCATGCCTTCCTCCATTACAGCATCAGCGGATCAGGTCTCTCGCGGATGCATTACCGCGACGTCCAACTCCATTCCTTCGGCGGTATCCCGGATCTCTGGATCGGTGTGCGCAGGCTCGCCGATCAACCAATACGCAAGAAACGCTATATCTGGGTTTATTATGGTGAGGTGGACGGACTTTCCCACCGCCATGGGCCGGATTCTGAACAAGCGCAGGCGGACTTTGCATCCTTCACTTCTTCGATGATGGAAGACTTCGTCCGCCAGATGAGCCCCGAGGTCGGTGCGAAAACCCTGCTCCTGCTCTTTGCCGACCACGGGCAGATCACCACCCACAAAGATCCCAATTTCGAACTGCGCAACCACCCCGATCTTACCGAGCGGCTTCACATCCTCCCCACCGGGGAAAATCGCCTCCCGTACCTTTACCTGCGTCCCGGCCAAGACGAGGCCGTCAATGAATATATACAAAAGACCTGGGCGGATTCTTTTACGACCATCCCCTCTGGCCACGCACTCAAAGCCGGTTTGTTTGGTCCTGGCGTCCCTGCCCCATCCTCACCCGACCGCCTCGGAGATATCACCATCCTCACCCACGGGGACGCCTATATGTGGTGGGCGAACAAGGAGAACCCACTTATCGGGCGGCACGGCGGCCTATCAAGTGAGGAGATGCTCGTGCCTCTACTGGCCACCCGCCTGGGTTGACTTGCAGGTCCGCAGCCTTCTCGACTTCTAAACCCTAATTTAAAAAAAACCACCCCCAATTCCTCGATAAAAAGGAGTTGGGGGTGTAAAAGACTCTCTACACTACGTTTCTACGGCGTGATCCCACTCCCCAATTCTGGTAAAGGCAGCAGGAAGGGATTATCCGACGGGATCAGCATTACCTGGATACCCGGCGATAATTTCTGGATGTATTCAAACGTCAGCAAATCGGGGTTTCCCCTCAGAGCGGAAGCGATGAGATCGAGTGCTTCTTTCTCAGCTTCGGCCTCAATGACACGCGCTAGGGCCCGACCTTCGGCCTCGATTACTGCCGCATCAGCCTGACCTTGAGCAACTTTCCGCGCCTGCTCAGCCTCCTGCTCGCGCTGCTCGACGACGAAGGCCGCCTGCTGTGCCAGCTGCTCGGCGATCTGCTTCTGCTCAACGGAATCAGCGTACTCTTCGGAGAAAGCGATGTTGCGTAGCACGAATTCATGCAGGATCAACCCGCCTTCTCCCAAGGACTTATCCATGGCGATCCGGATCAATTCGCTCAGTGCAAATCTCTCTGTGCTGTAAACTTCCTCGATGGCAAACTGCGAGACAGCGTCGCGGATCAGACCTCGTGAAACCGGTCGGATGAGATTATCGATGTAGAGCCCGTTCCACTTAATGTGTTGCTCGACAGTTTGAGAGGGGTCGATTGAGAAAATCACGGAGGCGTCTACTCTGACGACCTGACCGTCTGACGTTCGCGCCTCAACCGAGTCGTCGCCCCGGATCAGACCTTCCTCCGGCGCGATGGACATCGTGTATGTTTGGCGCGAGATGGGGTAGGTGACGACATTCTCAAGGAAGGGTATAACCCAATTTAAGCCAGGTTGAAGGGCTTCAGATCGAACACCCCCTTCAGCGACGGTGATCACGACTCCCCGATCAGTGGGCTGGATGAAAATCAGGCCCGCACTGACAGTTGAAAGAACCAGAGCGAGCACGATTATTCCTATGACGATGGCGCCCGCTGCCTTGAACTGCTGCCCGCGCGCGGCGCGGACGATTGCCAGCCCAATTACGACTAACGCGGCGACCCAAGCCATTGTGGCTAGCGCCGAAAGCAATGTTGCGACGTTCATTTACTCCTCCTTTATGGTTGCTCTAGAAACCAGGATCGATACATTTTTGATCCCCGCAGATTGTACCACGCAGGAGTTGACACTCCGGACGGTAAGCTGACATGGACCTGCCATCAGTGACTGTTTTTCCCCAACAATCCTGTTATAACCGCACGTTGGAATCGATGCACCTGTTAACCAGCCAACGTGTCCATCACCGCCGATCCTCTGTTATGCCTGGGGGTCACGCTCAAGAATGATCGTTACCGGACCATCATTCTCGATTTCAACGAGCATGTGGGCGCCGAAGACCCCTTTCTGTACGGAAACGCCCAACCCTCCCATGTGGTCGACAAAATGATCGACAAGCGGCTGGGCGATCTCCGGAGGGGCGGCATTGATGAAGCTGGGGCGGCGACCTTTGCGTGTGTCGGCGTAGAGGGTGAACTGTGAAACCACGAGCACTTCGCCAGCCACATCTTGTACAGATAGATTCGTTTTGCCCTGTTCGTCCTCAAATACGCGCAGGACGGCGCACTTTTCCGCCAACCACTCCGCTTCACTCGTCGTATCGGCTTGCCCGACGCCGATAAGGATGACCAAGCCGCGTTCAATTACGGCAATCGTATCGCCGTCAACCAAAACTCGACTGCGTCGAACACGCTGAAGGACAACTTTCACTGATCAATTTCTCCTGCAAAGGTCGAGAGCAGCGGCAAGATCAACCCTGTTAAAGTGAACCCGATCCATTTTCTAAAGCACCTCTCCAACAAGCCTTGAAAGCTCCCCCTTCTCCACATGCCTGCCTGTGGCGAGCTTGGAATACACCAGCTTATCATCGACGATAACCTCAAATTTTCCCCCATCCGCAGGGATGAGCTTGATGGAATCGATTTTAAATTCGTAGGCGTTTAATAGTTCTGCCATCGCACCGATGGCCCGGTCCGTATAGTGTCAAGCTGCGCAATATTCAATCGAGATAGTGACCATGATTCCTCCACATCCTACATTGTCATGGGTTTTGGCGCTTAATTGCAGAGGAGTATATCGCATGTTGGTGATGCTGGGTCAATATTAAGGGGGATTTCTCGGTCGCCGGGCTTGTCCTGAGCTTGTCGAAGGGCTCACTCGAAATGACAGTTGGAGGCGAACCTTATAACTTTGTGTCATTTCGAACCCCCGGAGGGGGTGAGAAATCCCTGAAACGATTCAATTGCTTGTTCAAGAAACGAAGGAAGTGAGTCCATTCGGTTCACGAGAAGGAGTCTTCCATTGCAGCATCCTGGGGATTTCTCGCTATGCTCGAAATGACAAAAAAGGCGAAGGCATTGCCGCGCGTGTCATTGCGAGGAGCCCGTCAGGGCGACGTGGCAATCTCCGCGCAAGATAAGGATGAGATTGCTTCGCGGAGTTTAGCCTGAGCGAAGTCGAATGAGCTCGCAATGACATTAAGAGGCAGGTCTTGGTTAACGGCAAGAACTGCGCGATAATCTCTCTGAGATTAGGAGGTTCCCTATGCGCAATTTTTCCACCTTCATTGTCGGCGCCGTATGTGGTGCGCTTGTTGGATCCGTCATCGGCTTACTGCTTGCCCCTGAATCGGGGGAAAAGCTTCGACAGCAGATCAGCGAACGAACCGGAGCCTTCCGCGACGAGGTCCAGAGTGCTTATACGGCTCGTTTAACCCAATTAGAAACAGAACTCGAGAAACTTCGCAAGCCTAAGAAAGCGGTTTAGAGTTTCGTACAAGCTCTGAACATCGTACTAGAAAAACCGGACATAGCTACTGCTATGCCCGGTTCTATCTTCTTTACTAACTCGCTCAGTTTCCAATCCGGATGTGACAAGAGAGTCATTTAAAACCAGTCGTCACCACAATCGCTGTAACGCCTTTGCCAAGGTTACTTTATTTCAACGATGTATGCCGCCGGCTGCCATGTATGGCGAGTCGTCGCCGTCACGATGAGAACCGCTTCCCGATTATCCTTATCGAATGTGATCTCAATTTCAGCATGGTTATTTTCATCCAGGGTTAGTTCACTGATTTCTATCTCACGCCCCTGCTCTACGAGCACAACACCGTAGGTCTGCGGCAAGCGATTGTACAGACGCACAAAACCCGCCGCCTCCCAGCCGCCTTCATCCGTCTCAAAATCTTCGAAATAATCAATCGCCTCAATTGAAAAATCGTCGATGAGCAGCCCATCACCGTTCACTGCGGCATCCGTGATGTACTCGAATCGTAGGAGAACTTCCTGCCCGGCAAATTCAGAGAGATCAACCGTCTCCTGAATCCATCGAGGTTCTTCCCCACCGCCGCTATACCCTGTATACGCCCAGCCAAAGGAGCTTCCCGAGAGGTCCTCAGCCGTACCGGAGGGCGTCTCGAGGATCTGCCATGTATCCCCGCCATCTGCGGAAACCTCGAGGTAGAGGTAATCCCACCCCTCCTCGATGTCATACCATACCCAGTAGCTGGCCTCAACCGATCCGTCGACCTGCCGGAGGTCAAATGCGCGCGTCAAGGTCATATCCGACTCATCGCCGCGGTTTGACCAGAAAGTGAAGTCGCCGGAATAAGCTTCCCCTGGAAGCACCGGCACGACGGAGGCGCCATCAAACGAGAGCGAATAGGTGCCATCGCACTCGATCTGCATATAATCGATCCCATACTGGTTAACTTGCCGTTCCTGCGGTCCAGACGGGCAGGTAATTAAATGGTCGGTGAAACCCACTTGCGGGGCGACATAGGAATGGAAAGCATAACGACCGTCAGAGATAGAAGGATCCTTAACCAGCATGGCAATAGCCCAATCACGATGGACATCATCGGCATTGATCGGTGTACCTGTCTGGTTGTCGACGATGCCCATTGCCTCTAGCGTTCGATCTATCGAATCGAGACCGTTCTTCGGATCAGCCACCACCGCTTGCGTCGCCTCTGAGCCGAAGCGGTCGAGGAAATAGGTGACAAAAAGGAAGGCTTGTCCGTAATGTATAGGTCCATCCGTCGGCCAGTAAGTGAGCGCGAGATCGGGCTCACTCGCATAGACATAGTCCCAACCGCCTACGTCAAAACCGCTCAAATGTGCCGCCAATTCAGAGAACCCTTCGTTCAACCACGTTTCTTCGTTCCGATCTAAGTTCCAGTGGATCATGTGTTGAAACTCATGAGCTAGGACTCCGTAGGTGAATTCCTGCCACAGTTCCACATTGTCCGCGCTCAAGTAGAACATCTCATGCCCATTGGAGTACTGGTGCGCAAGCGGGGATAGTTCGTCGACTGATGAATAATAACCCGCCACAGTGTCACCGAGGTTTGTCGCGTAAAGAATATAGAGATGCACATCGCCATCGACACCGGGCGACCACTCACTGCCAAAGAAGGCCCTATTCGTAAGATAGGCACCCTCCTCGAAGTCGTCCACCAAGGCTTTTAAATCATCTGGGTCAAAGTCCACACCCTGTTCCACCCAGAAGTACACGTGATCGGTTGCATAGACCATCTCGGCTTGAATTTCGAAGTTTTCGATCGTGTCGACATTACTTACCCAGAAAGTATCGACGGTCCCGGCCGGGATGGGCATGGCACTCTCGGCCAAGATCCGGGGGACATCCTTTAGCCCGCGCAGGCGCTCGGCAAGTTCGATGGGCTCATTGATGGGCACGATCGTAGATGCCAGCTGCTCGAGAGTTAAATATGAGAGATCGATATCCTCAGGCTCCTCTGAAGGGGAGATCAGAGGCACACGTGTCGGCTCACGATCCTCAGGAATATACTCCGGTAGCCCCACCTGTTCTAGCGTGTCCACACTCCAACTGATAACCAGGAAAGTCGCCACTGAACAAGTCAGACACGCCGCCATGATGACAACCAGGGCAATGACAAACCACTTTACGTTTGAACTGCTATTCGAACCCATCTAATCCCCTCCTGACGCAGAATTTCCAGCATTATATCGGAAAAAAGTGCCCTGCCTGTTCAAACATTAGTACTGCTGGGCAAAATTATCATAATTAGGTCTTTACCAGAAACTGTGGAAAAATGACCTGTGATTCTCCAACGCTGGTTATGGGTCGTTGTTTTTTTGTGGAGTCAGGACGGGATTGCTTCGTCATTTCGTTTCTCGCAATGACAAGTACAGGAAGGGCTCTGCACCAACAAGTGTCATTTCGAGCGAAGCGAGAAATCCCTATGATGCCGCTCTTGAAAACTACATTTCTGGAAACCGAATACTAAATTTAATGTCATTGCGAGCCCATTCGGCTTCGCTCAGGCTAAACTCCGCGAAGCAATCTCATCCTTATCTTGCGCGGAGATTGCCACGTCGCCCTGACGGGCTCCTCGCAATGACAGGCGAAGGAAGGTCCCTCACTAATAACTGTCATTTCGACAGAGCCGCGATGCAACAAAGGAATAATAATTCCGCTGGGAGGGCTTTATTACCATTGATTTAATTAAGAATGAGCCTACCCCCGGTCTACGGCCAACGTTGTGTCGTCAGCGCGAACGACTGGCAGCTGGACAGTAAAGCGGCTGCCCCGCCCCGGTTCGCTCTGTGCGACCAGCCGTCCCTGGTGACTGCGAACAATCTCACGGGTTATAGCCAGACCAAGACCCACGCCCCGATCCATACCACCCGGGCGAGCTTTATCCAATTGATAAAAACGCTCGAAGATGCGTGAGAGTTCTTCCTCTGGGATACCAGGCCCGGTGTCCTCAACATGGATCGAAATCCACCCCTCCGCATACTCCCCCCACAGGGACACCTGCCCGCCTTCAGGGGTGTGCTTAATGGCGTTATCAATTAAGTTCATAAAAACCTGCGCCAGGCGATCGCCATCACCGATCAATACAGGCAGTTGACCGACCTTATTGATGACATCCACTCCCGCCTCGGCAGCTTTCACGCTCAGGCGCTCAACAACGGCTGAAAGAAGAGCATTAATTTCGACACGATCCTGGTGAAAATCGATCTGCCCAGCATCCATGCGCGCCAGCTCGAGCAGGTCTTCTACCAGCCGGTGCAATCGCTGGGCCTCGTCATAGACGACTTGCGCCGCGTGTTGCTGCGATTCCTCGTCTTGCGCGGTGCCGTCAAGGATCGCTTGAGCGAAGCCCTGAATAGAGGTCAACGGTGTTTTGAGTTCGTGGGAGACATTGGCGACAAAATCGCGCTGCGCTTTCCGCCCTGCCTGAACGCGCGTGACCATTTCGTTGAAAGTGAGAGCAAGACCCCGCACTTCCTCTGGGCCACCCGGCTGTAAGCGTTGATCGAAATCACCCGCCGCCACAGCCCGGGAGACCTCAGCCATCCGGTCTAAAGGTGCAGCAACCCAACGCGACATCAGCCATGACAGGAAGATCGAGATGAGCAAGGCAATCCCTGCAGCCTGAAGGATGGGTCTCAAGACGCTATCCCACCATAGCCGTAAGTTCTGTAATGTGGGGCGCGGTGAGGCGAGGATGATCCGGGAGTGTTGAACCAGCGACTGGGAGATGTACAGCCAGATCCCTTCACCCGCTTTGCCGAAACGTCCCCGTACGATCTCTTGACCCGTTCCGCTCTGCTGGAGCACTTCCTCGGGAACCGGGCTCTCCGTTGAACGACTATCAGCCAGGACTTCACCTTGTGGATTGATGATAATGACGCGCGCACCTGACATCTGATCCATTCGCTCGATCGTCGAGTTTAGCTCCACTCCCTCTAGCTCCAGGAGAAACCTCCCCTGTCCACGGGCGATTGTCGGAAGACTCCGTTCCAGGCTGAGATACACACGTTGGTCTCCAGAAGGACTTCTTAACAACAAGAACAGCAGGCTGACTGCAACGAAGAGCAGAACCAGCCCTGCAACCAGGAGATAGGTCAAGAACAATCGGGATTGCAGCGAACGGAACACGGAAACCTCAATTTACAAGTTTATAGCCTACGCCTGTCACGGTATCGATCCGAACCTGGTTGCTTGCCGCGATGCGCTTTCGCAAGTGGGCAACATGGACATCTACGGTGCGTGTCTGCCCATAGAAATCGTAGCCCCAAACCAAGTTCAACAACTGTTCACGACTCAAAACGATTCCCTTATGCTCAACCAAAGTGAGCAATAAATCGAATTCTTTCATCCTCGTTTCAACCACTTGACCGGCTACACTGACCTCCCGGCGCGCCGGGTCGATCGTCAGATCGCCAACGTGAATTGGGCTGTCATCCCGCCGCGGTGCACGCTCCGCCCTCCGCAGGATGGCTTTCACCCGGGCAACCAACTCACGGGGATTGAAGGGTTTGGTCACATAGTCGTCTGCGCCCAGTTCTAGCCCAACGATTTTGTCGACGTCGTCATCACGGGCGGTCAGCATGATAATTGGAACATCACTCTCGGCGCGGACACGCCGGCAAACCTCGAAGCCATCGACTTCGGGCAGCATGATATCTAAAATAACGAGCGCTGGCTCAAGCGAATCGATTTTCTCCAGAGCTTGCTGCCCATCCATAGCATCCTCAACACGATAGCCATCCCGCTCCAGGTAGAGCCGGGTGAGGTCTAGGATATTCGCCTCGTCATCGACAACGAGAATGAGTTCGCCCGTCATTGTGCCCTCTCCGATGCATCCCTCGTGCTTCGCCGCCGCTCATTGTTGACGCGAAACATGCAGCAAAGCAGAAATATTTACTTGGTGCTGTACCAGGCCAACCGGGCGTTGAGACATCTTTGTCAGCACCCAGCCCTGCAGGATCCTAATTTTTTCCCAAACTTACTTCTTTCTAGTCACCCAGCGCGATCGCTTCGATCTCAACGGCTGCCCCTTTCGGCAGCGCCGCAACCTCTACGGTTGAACGGGCGGGTGATTCGTTCGGGAAGAACTCCGCATATACCGCGTTCATCAATGTAAACTCGGCCATATCCTGCAAAAATACCGTCGTCTTCACGACTTGTTCAAGCGATGAACCGCCAGCTTTTAGTACCTCAGCGAGATTCTTCAACGCCTGGCGTGTCTGACCTTCAACACCACCCGCAGCGAATTCACCGGTTTCAGGGTCCACACCGAGCGAGCCCGAGGCGAAGATAAAATTCTCCGTCCGGATCGCGACCGAGTATGGCCCA
>JAUWFP010000194.1 GCA_030606845.1 Anaerolineales bacterium
CAAACTCGATTTACCGACATTGGGTCTGCCCACTATTGCGATTTTTAAAGATTCGTCGTCAGTCTCTTCGAGAGCAGCTTTTGGTTTGATGGTATCGATTAATTGATCAAGCAGGTCTCCTGTGCTGGTTCCATGTAGAGCTGAGATGGGGATCGGGTCTCCCATACCCAGTGCATAGAATTCGGCGGTTCTGGCACGGCGCTCTGCGTTGTCGCAGCGATTTACAACAAGGAGAACGGGGGGGTGTAACTTGCCTGCAACCATGCGCTGCTGTTTTCGCAGGATCTCAACAATCTCTTCGTCCGCGGGTGTAACCCCGCTCTCTACATCGACCAAGAAAAGCACTGCATCTGCTTCGCGCGCAGCAATCTCCGCTTGGTCGCGGATGCTGGAGATGTAATCCGCCGAATCGATGGAGAGCGGCTCCAACCGGCTCATGTTGGTTGGGTCGATCCCGCCAGTGTCGACGATGTCGAATTTGATCCCGTTCCATTCCGCTTCAGCCACAAGACGATCGCGAGTGGTACCGGGTTTAGAGTCGACGACAGCAAGACGTTCGCCGGCAAGGCGGTTGAAGAGTGTAGATTTGCCAACGTTTGGGCGTCCTACCAATGCGACAACAGGGCGGGGCATAATAAATTAAGAGCTTGGTGTGGCCGTCGGGCGGGGGGTGGCGGTGATGACTACTTCGATGACGGAAGGGTTCGGCGGCCCCCAGGTGAGACCATCGGGCAGTACGATCACTTGAGGCTCCAATTGATATGTGCCAATGGTAAGGCCCTGGATGTCTAAAACAGCTCTTACGTCTTCCGGCTTAAGTGTGTCAAGTAATTCCGCAGGGCCGGAAAGAATTAGGCTCACTCTCTCAGGAGAGGGATAGCTGTAGAGACCCAGGCCTACCCCCTCAATTTCCACGGGGAGGGAGATCGTGATTGATGTTTCGATCGGTTCGATCTCAACCTGAACGAGAGCGATCTGTTCTCCAATCAGGATGAACCCCGGTGGAAGATCGAGGGGAACACGTTCTTCGAAGTCATCGGTCCGTTCAGCCACAGTCACAGGAAGAGTCTGCAGGTAGCCTGGAAGAGCTTCCAAAGCCTCCGGGTCGTCTGAAAAAACCGCAACTTCTTGAGGGGATACTGAGATGCGAGCTACCCGGTAATACCCCTGTGTATCTAGTATGTCCTGTCCTTCAATGACCGGAATGACCAACAACCGGCGAATGTTCTCAATCTTGGTGATCTGAATACTAACTTGAACCTGTTCGTCATCGGAATTAACATCGGTGATAACGTTGCCTTCGTTATCGATGAAATTAATTGAATAGGCTTGATCGATTGAGCTCTGGCGATCTGTGAGATCGACGACAACCTGTCCGATGACAACCTGGTTTACTCGACTGGCCGGTCCGACTATCGCCGTTTCAGTAAGGTCTGTAACTGGCTCCTCAGCACGGTAATCAGGCGCTGGGTCTCCCACGGTGGTCACTTCGATGTTGACTGTCTTTGTGGCGAGCGGCTCGATGTTCAGGGTTACGGTTGAGGGGTTAATCAAAGTTTGTTGGATTGCGCGGCGGCTGGTGTGGAATTGCAGGGTTACATGCGTGGTCCCCTCCTCAAGCTGGCGCATGTCGGCATACAACTCCAGATCGGAGATGGTTAGATTGCGCCAAACGGAGGTGGGCGCACGCAAGGTCACATCTGCAAGCTCCGGGAAGTCGCCGATGACCGTTAATCCATCCTTCAGATTGCGGTAGTCAATGGCAATGTGCTCGGGAAAGATCTGCTCAATGACAGGGTCCTGCTGACCTACTGCGGCAACCCAAGCAGTAAGCGCCAGGATGAAGGACATGAGCAATGTTCCAAGATTCTGTCGAAGCCAGCTGATCATTGCTTAGACTCTCGTTCGCCCTGGGTGCGGGCAAGGAAGCGCTCGATCCACACAGGAAATCTCCCGGTCGTTCGAGGTCGGAAGAATGCGGTCAGGATGTTTTTCAAACGTGCTTGATCCAGTCGGCGGATCATCCGGCCATTATGTGTGACCGAGATGCCGCCCGTCTCCTCCGAGACGACAACAGACACGGCGTCACTAATCTCACTGATTCCCAAGGCTGCACGATGTCGCAGGCCCATAGACCGATCGGTTGAACGGGAAAGTGTGCCGCTGGAAGAGAGCGGCATAACGCACCCGGCGGCTGCAATTCTGTCTTTTTCGATGATCGCCGCGCCATCATGGAGCGGTGTGTTGATATGGAAAATTTGGAGCAGTAGTTGCGGCGTAAGCTCCGCATCCAACGCCACGCCGGTTTCTTTGTAATCGTCAAGATGGACTTCGCGCTCGATGACGATTAAAGCGCCATAGCGCCGGTCCGATAAGCGCTGGGCGGTGACGCACACGGTATCGATGAGCGCTTCAATGTGATCCGGTGCTGCGCTCAGGAAGAGCATATTGCTTGTACGACCGAGGCGCTCCAACGCACGCCGGATTTCCGGCGCGAAGATCACCGGAATTGCTATCAGCAGAGCGGGTAAAGAGGCCTCTAATAACCAGGTGAATGCAGGAAGGTTAAGTAGGCTGGTGAGAACGGCGATGGTGATAACCAATACGATCATCCCGCGCAGAAGGACGACGGCCTGTGTCCCCCGGACCAGGCGCAGAAGGAAAAAAACCGCCAGGGTCACGAGAAGAACATCTACTGCACTCAGTAGGTCGAACCGCTCGAAGAAGAAAGTCAGTTCCGGAATGAAATTTGTCACGACGATACTCTTTACCGAGAGGTCAGGACTTAAGCGCTGTCTTTAAGATTGCGCAAGAGATCATGATAACCCTCAATGTTTGGGGGATCCAGATCAACGATTGTCTGTATTGTCGTAATAGCGTCCTTGGTCTGACCAGCGTCCAATTGGATCTCACCCAGCGCGTCGTATTGGGCGATCGCGTCGGCGGTTCTCCCGGCTGCACGATATGCCTCTGCGAGGCGGGAGTGCAGCGCCTGTTTCCCAGGATATTCACGGGCAAGATCTTCCAAAAGGGTGAGAGCTTCCAATGCATGATTCGATTGCACGAGATGGTCCAGCTGGATGTCCAGGGCAACGGCTGCCTGCTCCTCCTGCCCAAGCCGCAAGTTCAGATCAATCACATGGGAACGAGCTTTCTCGTTCTGTGGGTCAATCTCGCAGATTTCTTCAAAGGTTTGCAGCGCCTGACGCAGATCCAATCTCGAGAGATCGATATCCCCCATCATGTCCAGGGTCTTAATTTTCCACTCACGGCTAACGGGGCCGCGTTGGCTGAGTTTATAGGCATCATCCAGCGTTGAACGCGCGGAGTCAATTTCCGCCATCTGCCGGTAAAGCTCGGCTAGGTCGAGATATTGTTTAAGCGCATCTTCGGTCCTATCTTGTTGCGCCAGGAGATCGACAAGTTGTTTCCTCGCGGCGATGTTGATTGGGGAATGACGAATAATGCGGGCGTAGACGTTGGAAGCTGCGGAGATTTCACCGCGGACGCGGTGTGTCTTGGCAATGATTCGCAGTTTGGTCATGCCTCCGGCCGTGTTGCCCTGCCGGATCATGATCTCCGCCATTCGTAAGTGCAGCCCGAGATAGTCGGGAATATGATCGAGCGCCAGCATGGCTTCTTCCATGGCTACTTCGTATTTCTTGTTTTTTACCAAGTCGTCGATCCGGCCGATGGCTTGCAGAATCCGTTCTGTTCCACCCACTGCGAGCATCTCGGCGATCGGCACTAAATCTGCCCCTTCTGACTCGCCTTCGAGCTGGCGGCGCGCCTGGCGGAGGCGTTCGAGCCACTCCGGACCACTCAAGAAGCTAAGTGTGTTTTCAACGATCTGCGAGAGAGTCTCATCATCTCCCTCGCTCATGGTAGCCATGATCGTATCGTAGAGTTGATTTAGATCGCCGGACTGGGTCTCATCTACCGAAAGAGTGTCTGCGTAGCGAAGAGCCTGAAGCAGAAGACGGGCCGCTTCTGGAAGATCGTCACGCATGCGAGCCAGGCGGCCAAGGGCGAGGTTTGCTCCTAGATCGAGATCTGGATGGCCAAGGGATTGGGTTAGGTATTTCGTTGCCCCTTCTTGGTCACCCTGGTTCTTAAGTAGAATGCCGAGGTTGTAATAAACTGCAGGGTGATCTAATCCGGCTTTGATCGCGCTCTCGTATTGCTTGATCGCCTGGGGGATATTTTCGTGGGTTTGATAATCAATCGCCTGCCCTAGATAGCGGAGCATCTGCGGCTGGCCGACGCTCTTGCGCTCCTGGCTGATGCGGCTCTTTGTGAGTTCTGCCATATCTATTGGAGATGACCCATTTCCGTTCTCGTCACCTGACTCTTCAAAGATCAATCCCGCAAGGATAGTCAACGCCCGAGTCTGGGCTGTGGTCTCCGGGTCTGCCTGCTGGCTGTCGTCGATTTCCTCAACATCACCGGCTTTCAGGTAATCTTTTACCTGGTCCATCCGCAGTGGCGCAGTTGTCCCTCGCGGTTCCGAGGGAGGTGGCAAAGGTTTGCCCTGCTGGAGAAAGCGCAGTGCCCGAGCGGCTTCCTTCTCACCGGGGATCAGGCGCAGCGCGCGCTCAGCAGCATCTTTAGCGCTATCTACCTTCCCGTCTGTTTGTAGGATCGAGGCAACTGCGAGATATTCATAGACCGCCTCTCGCTTGCGCCCCAATCGTTCGAAGGTCATGGCCAATTTGGTACGCGTGTTGAGGTC
>JAUWFP010000005.1 GCA_030606845.1 Anaerolineales bacterium
GTAGAGGATGATCAGATCATCATCTGCATTACTGATACGGGTCCGGGGATCCCGCCGGCGGATCAACCCTACTTGTTTGACAAATTCTTCCGGGCGAGCAATGTGCCGGAGGACGCGCGCGGAACGGGGTTGGGCCTCTCGATCGTAAAATCTATCGTTGAGCAGCACGACGGGCGGATCTGGGTAGAATCGGAACTGGGCAAGGGGGCGACCTTCACTGTTGTATTGCCCGTATCAAGTTAAGTAGCGCTGGAAGACGTTAAAATAAGCAGCGCGTGATCCGCGGATCACACGCTCTTTCTTTAAATGGCGCCTCCGCCGGAATGGTGAGGGGTAGCCCGGTGGAGGCTTTCGCCAAAGGAGGAGACAGTGATGAGCATAGGAGTGCCCCGTCTCTCGTCTCCGAGCGTTATAATACTTGGGCAGTGTTAGGTGAGCCATTGAAGAAGATCATTAACGCCCCATGCCTTTCTTCTGTGCATTGTGGCTCGTTTAAATCACAAATTTGTAGGAACTGTTTAATGTGGAGTTATGTTCTGTCACCAACCCAGAACGACAGTGTGGAAGTCACGTTGTTTCCCCAAGATATCACCAAACGATTGGTCTAATTTCATTGTATGGAAGAAGGAAAACGACTCCAGCAGCGTTTGCAGCGCATCAGGCGAAAGAAAGCAACCCGAACGCCTCAACTTGAGAAATCCAGGCGAGATGTTTCGATATCCCACCCTGGGGAGCCTCAGGATACACCACACGGTCTCGCATTTATCATAGAAACTAAATATCCAGGGACTCATGAGCACGGCTCAAATCCATTAAACTCGTTGACGCATTTTGAGTCACGGTCGGCTGCAGAGATCGCCGCGAATCCCTCCCTTGAGGGACTCAACCTGGATAGCCTTGTCTTTCTCGACACCGAAACCACCGGGCTGGCAGGCGGGGCGGGGACGGTTGTATTCCTGGTTGGGATTGGGAAGTTCGTTGAAGGAGAGTTCTGGCTGCGGCAGTATTTTTTGCGCGATCTTGGTGAAGAGCAGGCTATGCTGCATGCCATTGAGAGCGATCTAGAATCCAGCGCGGGGTTCGTCACTTTTAACGGTCGGACTTTTGATGTTCCCCTTCTCGAAATGCGTTTCACCCTTGGCATGCGCAAGCGTTTTCCCCTTACAGAGTGGCCGCATTTAGACTTGCTTTACCCCGCAAGACGATTATGGCGCAGAGAGCTTCCCGATTGTAGATTAAACACGATCGAAAGCGAGGTTCTTAGAGTCCACAGAAGTGGAGAGGATGTCCCCGGTGAGCTGATCCCCGGCCTCTATCTGGATTATCTGCGTACGGGCGACTCCATGGAAATGGAGCGCGTCATCTACCATAACGCGATGGATATCCTCAGCCTGGTGATGCTGACGGTAGAGGTCCTGGGCCGTCATGGAACAGATACTTTCTCGAATTTGTCGGCGTCGGAGGCTTTAGGGGTGGCTCGATGGCACCAGGGTGCCGGGAGGAGCGGGCCAGCGGAATTGGCTTATCGAGCAGCGATTGAGAGCGGCGATCCCATCGTGCGACTTGATGCGCTGCGCCATCACACAGCATTTTTGAAGCGGCTGGGTCGGCGCGAGCAAGCACTTGAAGGATGGGAGCTGTGGCATACGTTGAAACCCGACGATCCGCGCCCTTGCATCGAATTGGCCATGTATTATGAGTGGCATTTGAAAGACTTGGACAAGGGGATAACCTGGACGGAGATCGGGCTAACTTGCTTGTCCTCTTGGCCAGATGACTGGCGTTCTGAGGAAATGAGCAAGGGTCTTCAGCATCGCATCAGCCGCCTGAAAAGGAAGTTGGTAAGCCGCTCCTGAAGGCGGGTTGCGAACAAGAACCAAATATTCTTGTCCAGTGCCTGTATGGGAAACCACAGAACAGGAATTTTCTCTGCGCGAATTTCAATATATTCCGTCAGGAAGTTCGAGGCCGGGCTTTGCCGGAGGCTTCATCGAGCTCTTGTTTGACGGCGTTGTAAAGATGGTCGGCCTTTAGCTCGTGCAGCGTATAGCAGGGTCCGCCCAGATGGTCCGCCAGACCTTGGGCCAGGCCCTGGTCGAACGCGGCGTGTTCCATATTGATCACGACAGAGCGCACTCCCTGTTCGTGGAGGCGTTCAGCTACTCGATGAGCCTCCTCCTGAGGCGGCAGTTCGCCCATCGATACATTACCTGCGCCATCTGTGAGCAGGACCATTAAGGGGAGCACTTCGGAGAGCGTGTTTATCTCCTTGCGGAAGACTTCGCTTGCCAGATTCAAGCCAGCTGAAAGAGGGGTTTTTCCGCCGACAGGGATATCCGCCAGGGCGCGGTGTGCAAGATGGACGGAGTTCGTAGGTGGCATCACTGTCAGGGCGCGATCTTTTTGGAAGACGATCAGCCCTACACGATCCCTGCGTTGGTAGGCATCCGTGATTAATGAAAGGATGGCGCCTTTAGTCGCTGACATCCGTTCGGCGACGGCCATTGACCAGGAGGCGTCCACGACGAAGAGGATCAGGTTTGGGGCGCGGCTGACACGAACTTTGCGCTGCAGATCCGAGGGGAGAATGGCGAAGGAGACACGTTTACGTTGTTCACTGCGCGCGCGTTGGTATGGAGCAGCGGCGCGGATGGTCGCATCAAATGCGATATCAGAAGTCTTTTCTTTTACCGGTCTTGCTTGGATGTAGCGTCCGCGTTTTTGTTCGGTTCGAGTGCGGGTCCGCCTACCGCTCTGATGACGAGTCAGGCGATCGATGTGCCCTTCGAGTTTGCGCGGCACGAAAGATTGTCCAACCTTAATTTTATCGCCACCTTCCCACCAACGAGCATGAATGGTTTCGGGTGTGGATTGTCGAACCGGTTCAGATGACCCTTGTTCGTTTGATGTTTCAGCATAGTCATCAGCTAGGCTTGCTGGAGGCCTTTTTTTTTATCGGTAGGTTCTTCGCTGCCCTCTGTTGGATCTGCGCTTTCACCGCCGCTATTGAAGTCCGACTGGATTTGCTCAATCAAGTTCTCGATGTTTTCGATATTGACATCTGTTTGCTGAAAGGGTCCACGTCGCAGGCGGTGTGGGAGGGTTAATTCTGCGGCGAGGGCGATGTCGCGCTCGCTGATACTCGTGCGCCCTTCGAAAGCGGCGTGCGCACGTGCGGCTTTGAGAATTACAAGGTCTGCTCGGTGACCGTCTACTTGCAGGGAAGATGTGAGAGCGGCGATCGATAGTAAATCGCGCTTGGTGTAGGTAACATCGTTGAGTATTGCGCGGGCGGCGGCAATCTCGTTGGAGAGCGTATTTTCCTGGTCTAGCCATTTATCGCGAAATGCATCTGGTTCCGCCTCGAACTCCATGTTTCGTTCCATGATAGAAACTCGATCTCGTGGGTCGGGCAAACCGCGTATCTCGACGGAGAGTGCGAACCGATCAAGGAGCTGCGGGCGCAGGTCGCCTTCTTCCGGGTTCATTGTTCCGACAAGGATGTAGCGGGCGGGATGGGTAAATGAGATTCCTTCACGTTCCACGAAATTCATACCCAAGGCAGCGGAATCTAGGAGGAGATCGACGACATGATCGTCAAGCAGGTTCACTTCGTCGATATACAGGAGTCCCCGGTTGGCTGCGGCGAGGACGCCGGGTTCGAAATGGCGCTCGCCTTCCTTAATCGCTCGTTCGATGTCGAGTGTTCCGACGACGCGGTCCTCAGTGGCCGAGACGGGAAGGTCAATAAAGGACGTTTTACGCATCGCCACTGGGAGTTTCTCACCGTTAGCTAAGCGCTCCCGGCATTCTGTACACAGACTAGTCGTTCTTTTAGGATCGCAATCAAATCGGCAATCTGCGACGACTTCCACTTCCGGGAGAAGGGCGGCTAACGCACGGGCGGCTGTGGATTTTGCCGTGCCACGCTCGCCGCGGATTAACACACCTCCGATGCGAGGGTTGACGGCGTTAAGAATCAGGGCGCGCCGCATGCGCTCCTGCCCAACAATTGCTGTAAAGGGATAGACAACTGTCATTTTTTCACCTGCGCGCGGATTATACCCTATCCAGATACCAAGATAAGTTGAAGGTTTACAATAGGGGTGAGTGCTTTTATAATGCGCCTCAACCCATCAAAGGGAGATATGATTTATATGGAACATAATGAGGAGACCTTCGGGGAAGAAATCCTTCCGGAGAAGGAGGTTGAAGACCAGGAGGAACACCCGATGGAAGCCCTGCTTCAAGCAGAGGCATATGAGCTAAAAACACCGAAACGCGGCGAAATTAAAACGGGTACGATCGCGCGTGTCACCGATTCGGACATCCTGGTAGACATTGGTGCCAAGTCAGAGGGCGTCATTCCCAGCCGAGAACTCGAGCAGCTCTCAGAAGAGCAGCGAGAGGAAATGGTCGTTGGGAAAGAAGTGGATGTTTATATTGTTCGAACTGCCGGCCGCGACGGTTCGATGTTGTTGTCAATCTCGCGTGCGTCAGAAGAATCAGATTGGAAAGATGTCGAAGAACTTCAAGAATCGCGCGAGATCTATGAGGGGACTATTTCGGGGTACAACAAGGGCGGTCTTATAGTTAAGTTTGGACACCTTCGAGGCTTCATCCCAGCCTCTCAAGTCAGCATCTCACGAAGGCGCCGTTCAGAGGGGGAAACGCCCGATCAGCGATGGGGCGAAATGGTCGGTGAGCCGATTGTGGCAAAGGTGATTGAAGTCGATCGACGCCGGAATCGCTTGATCCTCTCGGAGAGAGCAGCGTCGAGGGAATCGCGAGATGCGTTAAAAGAACGCCTTATTACAGAGCTGGAGCCAGGCGAGGAGCGCACAGGCACCGTAATAAGCTTGGCGGATTTCGGCGTGTTCGTGGATATCGGCGGCGCCGACGGTTTGGTTCATATTTCGGAATTATCTTGGAAACGTGTGGCGCACCCTAAGGAGATCGTGAAGGTCGGCGAGGAAGTGCAAGTAAAAATCCTTGGTGTCGATCCAGATCGAAAACGGATCAGCCTCTCAATGCGGGAACTGGAATCAAACCCCTGGAACGAAATTATGGAAGGTTTCCAAGAGGGGCAGCTTGTTGAGGGGACGATTACAAAACTCACGAAATTTGGAGCGTTTGCATCCCTGGCGGGAGCGGAGGAGTTTGAGATCGAAGGCCTCATTCATATTTCGGAACTCTCTGATCAAAGAGTCGAGCACCCGCGAGAGGTGGTCCAAGAAGGGCAAATTCTCACACTGCGGCTGATCAAGATTGATGGGGAGCGAAAGCGACTCGGATTAAGTTTAAAGAAAGTCGCTTCTCCAGAGTATGCTGAAATTGACTGGCAAACAGCATCGCAGGATATTGAAGCTGAAGATTCGGGGCAGGATGAATCTCCGCAAGAAGTCGAAGATTTCGACGCAGCGCTAGAATCAGATACCACAGATCTTCCGCCAGCAGAAATAACTGAGGAGTCCGCGGAAGAAGTAGAACCTGAGGAAACCGCGAAAGAAGTGAAGCCTGAGGAAGCCACGGAAGAAGCGGAGCCTGAGGAAGCCGCGGAAGAAGCAGAACCCGAGGAAGCCGCTGAAGAGGCAGAACCCGAGGAAGCCGCTGAAGAGGCAGAACCCGAGGAAGCCGCTGAAGAGGCAGAGCCTGAGGAAGCCGTTGAAGAGGCAGAGCCTGAGGAGTCCGCTGAAGAAGCAGACCCCGAGGAAGCCGTTGAAGAGGTAGAGCCTGAGGAGTCCGCTGAAGAAGCAGAACCCGAGGAAGCCGCTGAAGAGGCAGAACCCGAGGAACCCGTTGAAGAAGCAGAACCCGAGGAGTCCGAGGAAGAAGTGGAGCCTGAGGAAGCCGTTGAAGAGGCAGAACCCGAGGAACCCGTTGAAGAAGCTGATTCTGATGAAGACACTCCCGAGGAGACTGAAGAGGAGTAGCCCAACGCTGGTGGATCCTGAACGTTTAAATCTGATGTTAACCGGGCGCGTATTTGAGCGCCCGGTTTTGATATAGATGGAGATATAGTCCCATTTCAGCAACTACAATCTAAACTTTGGTAGAATAGGATATACATGGGGGGAATTGCACTGTAAGGTGCGGAGGATATCAAGTGGCTGACAAGATGGAACGCTTCACGCAACGGGCACGACGAGTATTAAGTTTGGCCCATGAAGAAGCGGAAAGGTTGCACCATAACTACATAGGTACCGAACATCTCCTCATGGGCTTAATGCGCGAGGAAGGTGGTGTTGCTGGACGGGTTTTACGCGAACTGGGCCTGGAAACCGACCGGGTGAAGGAGATGGTGGAGCGACTAACAGGTGTCGGCCGCCATACATCAGGCAGGATTGAACTAGCTCCAGCTACTGAACAGGTGCTGCAAGTAGCGATCGAAGAAGCGCGACGGATGGGGCACCACTATATTGGCACTGAGCACCTGCTCCTCGGGATGGTCCGTCAGGGTGAGGGGGTTGGCATCGAGGTATTGCGGCGGCTTGGAATCACGCCTGAGCAAATCCGACGCCAGACTCGTCGAATACTTCAGGAGAGTTCATCGCGCCGGTCCGCACAGAGGGAGCGATCGAAAAAGACAGAAACAGAACCAAAGACTCCCCTTGTAGATCAACTGGCAACAAACCTGACTGAGTTGGCTGAAGAGTCTAAGCTCGATCCCGTTATTGGCCGCGATATGGAAATTGAGCGGGTGATACAAATCCTTGCTCGCAGAACTAAAAACAATCCGGCTCTGATTGGCGAACCGGGTGTCGGCAAGACAGCGATTGTAGAGGGTTTAGCGCAGCGGATCGTTGCTGGCGAGACCCCCGGCCCACTGCTCGGCAAACGCGTCCTACAACTCGACGTCGGCTCTCTTGTTGCGGGGACGATGTACCGCGGTCAGTTTGAAGAGCGTCTTAAGCGCGTTATTGACGAGTTGAAATCATCTGAGGCGATTCTCTTCATCGATGAGGTGCATATGCTTGTCGGTGCAGGTTCCGCAGGGTCATCCGTCGATGCCGCTAATATTCTAAAACCAGCGCTCTCCCGCGGCGAATTACAGGTGATTGGGGCGACTACTCTAGATGAGTATCGGAAACATATTGAGAATGATGCTGCTTTAGAGCGACGCTTCCAGCCGGTGATGGTGGAAGAACCGACGATCGAGGAGACGATCAGTATATTGCGTGGCGTTCGCAAACCTTACGAAGACCATCACAAGCTTATCATCACCGATGAGGCGCTAGAATCTGCTGCCCATCTCTCCGCTCGTTACGTATCTGACCGCTTCCTCCCTGATAAAGCTATCGATTTGATCGACGAATCCGCGTCACGCGTGAGGATGTATAAGAGCCCAGAGGCAGTCTCGCTGCGAGAGATCATTAAGAACCTGCGCGAGACGCGTGAGGCGCATGCCCTTGCAGTGGACGAGGCGCGCCAGGAAGATGCGCAAGAATTGGTCGAACGTGAAGCGAGGCTTGAAGAGGAGCTGGCATTACTACGGACCGCCTGGGATCGCAGCGAGAGCGGGCCGCGCGTGACGAAGGAAGATATCGCCGAAGTGGTCTCAATGTGGACGGGTGTTCCTGTGATGCAGATCGAGGAGGCGGAATCCGAGCGATTGCTGCAAATGGAGGAAGCTCTCCATGAGCGCATCATAGGGCAGGATGAGGCGATCAGTGCAATCTCAAAAGCGGTACGCCGATCTCGGGCTGGCTTAAAGGATCCCAAGCGACCGATTGGATCTTTCGTCTTCTTGGGTCCAACTGGTGTGGGTAAAACCGAGCTGACCAAAGCGTTGGCGGAATTCATGTTTGGCACCGAAGATGCGCTCATCCAGATCGACATGTCGGAGTTGATGGAGCGCCACTCAGTGAGTCGACTCGTCGGCGCGCCGCCAGGCTATATTGGCTACGATGACGCCGGGCAATTAACCGAGGCAATACGGCGAAGACCTTACTCCATCGTTGTTTTTGATGAGGTGGAGAAAGCGCACCAAGATGCCCATAATATGCTCTTGCAGATTATGGAGGAGGGTCAACTCTCTGATGCCCGCGGTCGGAAGGTTGACTTCCGCAACGCCATCATCGTCATGACCTCAAACGTGGGTGCGGATTTGATCAAGCGTCAATCACAATTGGGCTTCGATCTCCCAAAGGACGAAGATGTGGAGGAGCGTCTCGCGTATGACGAGATGCACAAGAAACTAACCGAGGCAATGAAGAAGGTGTTCCGACCGGAATTTCTAAATAGGGTCGACTCTATTATGGTCTTCCATGCCCTGAGTAGGGAGCAAATCTCGCAAATCGTAGACCTCGAGCTGGCGAAAGTATCGAAGCGTTTGGATGAGCATGAAATCAAGCTTCTTGTTACAGATGAGGCAAGGGCAGAGCTCGCTGAACTTGGGTATGACCCGGAAATGGGTGCGAGGCCGTTACGACGGGTGATCCAAAATAAAGTTGAGGACCAGCTTTCAGATGAATTGCTGTTAGGGAAATTTGCCGCCGGTGACGAAGTCGTCGTGGATGTTGAGGAAGATGAGATTGTTCTTCGCATCGCTGCCGAGGAGCCGGAGGACGAACCTCAAACAGCCGTGGCTGCGGGGTGAACGGAATTCCCTGAGAATGACCTAAGGGCCCGACTTCATGTCGGGCCTTTTGTTTCCTGGGCGCGAGCTAACTGTATAATCTTGATGAGGTGGAAGTAGTGGCCAAATCTCGAACGCAATATATCTGTCAGGAATGTGGGCGGACGGCGCCGAAAGCTTTGGGGCGCTGCCCGCAGTGCGGCGCTTGGAGCAGCATGGTTGAAGAAATTGTGGCGCCGCCCCGGCAAAGAAAACGCGGCGCCGGGGTGCAGAGTACGAGTACCCCGAAGCGCCTGTCTGAAATAGCAGGTGATCCAGAGGAAAGGATTCCTCTGGGGATTGAGGAGTTCGCTAGAGTTCTCGGCGGCGGGATTGTCCCGGGATCGGTGGTTTTGATCGGTGGTGATCCCGGTATTGGGAAATCGACATTGCTGCTGCAAATGGCACTGGCAATGTCTGAGCGCGAACGTGTTCTCTATGTCTCCGGTGAGGAATCAGAGCGCCAAATAAAGACGAGAGCCCATCGACTCGCTCAATCTGAAACGCTATCCCAGGAGTTGTTCGTCCTGGCCGAGACTGATCTGCAGCTAATCATGCAGCACACCGAGCAGGTGGCCCCGAGCGCATTGGTCATTGACTCGATTCAGACGATGCGCTTCTCCGAACTTGAATCTAGCGCCGGTTCTATAACCCAGGTTAGGGAGTGTGCGGCCCAACTTCAACGCCTGGCAAAATCTTCCGGGATTGCTGTTTTCCTCATTGGACATGTGACCAAGGAAGGAGCGATCGCTGGACCGCGCGTGATGGAACACATCGTCGACACCGTGCTTTATCTGGAGGGCGATCCCTACCATGCCTATCGCATCCTGCGCTCGGTGAAGAACCGTTTCGGTCCGACCACCGAAGTTGGTGTTTTTGAAATGCAGCAACACGGGTTGATTGAAGTTCCCAATCCTTCTGAGGCATTTCTCGCCGAGCGTGTTGTGAACGCCCCTGGTTCGGCCGTAGCGGTGACGATGGAGGGCACGCGCCCTCTTCTGGTCGAGATTCAAGGCCTCACCAGCAAGACATCGTTTGGACACCCCCGCCGTACAGCCAATGGTATCGACATTCAACGTTTGCTCCTCACCGTCGCCGTACTCTCAAGGAGGGTTGGCGTTCGCCTTGATGACCAGGATGTCTTTATCAATGTTGTGGGCGGGATGCACATCAGTGAGCCGGCTGCAGATCTGGCCACTGCAATAGCCATTGCCTCGTCGTTGGCAGACAAACCGGTTCCTGCAGATGTCGCCCTCATCGGTGAGGTTGGGCTCACGGGTGAGTTGAGGGCGGTAGCGCAGATCCCTGCACGCCTGCATGAGGCGGCCAAGCTTGGTTTCAAGCGGGTTGTGATTCCCAAGCAGGTGCGCGGAGAACCTCCCGCGCCTACAGGGTTGGAGATCATAGCCGCGCGTTCTGTGAGGGAAGTATCCGCGCTGTTGTTGGTGTGAAAATCAACGGCGCGAACCTGTAATGGGCCTATTACGACCCCGAATTGACGCAAGAGATACCTCTCATTATCAAATTTCAATAGGTGAACCCGCAGATATCAGGTTTGTTCCATTGCCTCGCGGTGCGTCAACCCTCATAAAGTCTTTAAGGTTAGGCGAAGCTTAGAAAACTGATGTATATCGAGTGTTTAGTGCCGCAGATGTGGGGGTCTAGTTGGCGAAGCAGTATGTATCTACGGATGCGGATAGGGCTTACAACTTTCTGGATTTGCGAAGGGAAAATCGGAGCCGAATCTTTCTTTAACATTACGTGACCTTAAAACTTTAAAAGTTTTTAGGTTCAGGGGGGCTTAGCTATTGTAGGTCCGACCGCGATTTGCTAGAATCGAGTAACTGTGGGAGAGAGAAGTTTCAAAGAAAAGGAGGAGCGCACACGGTCCTCCAAACATCGCAGTGGATCGGTAGATCGTTTCCTCAACGACCGCAGACAAACCTGCGATTTACCAACTGGGTGTAAACCCGCAAATTTGAAAATGGCAAACGCCCGACACTGGAAATGTGTGAAAATGATTCGGGCTCCTTGGAGGCGTGAATGAACGCGGAGCGACACTGGCAGGCAGCGCTCGGTCAACTGCAGATGGAGATGCCGCGAGCAGCGTACGACACCTGGGTTCGTGACGCGGAGTTTATCGCCTACGAAGATGGAAATTTCATCATCGGCGTGCAAAATGCCTACGCCCGTGATTGGCTAGAAGATCGCCTGCTATCCACCGCAAAGCGCGTTCTAACCGGAATCCTCAGCCGAACAGTTGGCGTGAAATTCATCGTCTGGCAAGGGGATTCGTCCGATGATGATCCGCTTGAACCGGCATTAGACCCCCCTGAGCTTTGTGACGATCGCGACCGGCTCGCTTCCTCGATAAGCAATCGATATACTTTCGAAACATTTGTAGTCGGGAAAGGCAACCGGCTGGCACACGCTGCCGCGCAGGCTGTCGCAGAAAGCCCAGCGAAAGCCTATAACCCGTTGTTCCTCTACGGTGGGGTCGGGCTCGGAAAAACACATCTACTGCACGCGATAGGGCATGAGTGTCTCGACGCGGGATTGCAGGTCCGCTACGTTTCCTCAGAGGAATTCACAAACGATCTGGTCGATGCCATTCGCTCGAGAAACACAGCGGTATTTCGCGAACGCTACCGCAGAGTTGATGTCCTTCTGATTGATGATATTCAGTTCATCGCTGGTAAGGAAGCGACCCAGGAAGAGTTCTTCCACACCTTTAACACACTCCATGGGCAGGAAAAACAAGTCGTAATTTCTTCGGACCGATCGCCGAAGGCGTTCGTGACGCTCGAAGAACGATTGCGCTCACGCTTCGAATGGGGTTTGACGGCGGATATCCATGCGCCAGATTATGAGACAAGATTGGCAATTCTTCGATCGAGAGCGGAACGATTGGGGCGGGAAGCCCCAGACGAAATATTGAGCGAGATCGCCGAGCGTGTGCAGAGCAACATTCGCGAGCTCGAGGGCGCACTCACACGAGTTCTCGCCTACGCCGACCTTCGCTGTGAAATCTTAACCCCCAACCTCGTTGATGCGGCATTGGCAGACATGGTCGTTCACACAAGCAGCGTGACAACTGAGCAGATCATCTCCGTGGTTGCAGACCAGTTCGGGATAGAGGAGGGTCGGCTTCTAAGCCGTGAACGCTCGAGAGAAGTGGCCTTCCCGCGGCAGATTGCGATGTATCTGATGCGCGAGGAAACGAGCAGTTCCTTGCCAAAGATTGGTGAGGCTCTCGGCGGACGCGATCACACAACTGTCATGTATGGTTGTGGGAAAATTTCCGACCAACTTGAGATCGATGATGCCTTGCGCCGGCAGGTTGTGGCTCTGCGAGACCGAATTTATTCCCACTAGCACCACGGATTGTCAGCATTCCCCGTATTCTCCAGACGAACCATCTGCTTCGAGCCTGTCTTCGCTCACGCGTGGAGTTTCTTGGGTGACTCCACCAATTAAATTAGGATTTCCTCCATTTACTGTGGAAAGGTGATAATAACGCCGATTCCGCAGTTGATGGACCTTTTAAATACCGGGGTCTGCAGATGTGATGGCTCGCTTTTTCTCTTCTACCCCCTAAATCCCCCAAAGGGGGACTGTGGGGGACTCCACTCCCCCACACCCCCCGGATCAAACATCAAGCTCTCAGCTCAAACTTATTATCAAATCCAAGCAGAGTTATCGATCTCTACCTCTATGTTCTCTCCTCCAATGCGGCGCAACTCGAAACAGATTAGCAGAGCCCGCCCTTGGAAGTTGATGGAGTCGACATACCCTCAGCCAAGCTGGATGAGGGTGTTACGCTGATTTAGGCTTCTCCAGAATCAAATTGGATAGGCGAATAGGCCGATGATCCCTGGCCCGCCATGTGCAGAGAGTGAGGCGACGAGATCGCCGAAGAGAGTTTCCTGGACGTTGAATACATCCTTGGCTCTTTTGAGCACAGTAAGACCTTCCTCCCGTGCTCTTGCATGGATGACGGCCAGATTAACGGGGGCAGTGGTGCCTACGGCTTCCTCAAGACGATCGATTAGCTGGTCGAGGGATTTTCCCCGAGTGCGAACATTACCCATTACTTCCAGGAGACCATCTTTGAGATGGATGATCGGTTTAATGCTGAGAAGGGATGCCAACGCTCCTTGCAATGTCCCAACTCGACCGCTCATCTGCAGGTACTTCAATGTCGCCGGTGTCATAAAGAGCCTTGCCCGTTCTCGGATCGCCTCGATTCGGCTCACAACATCGGATTGAGAAACTCCGGCTTTGATGGCCCTAACTGCTTCTAATACCATCCAGCCCGTGCCCAGAGAAATGCTTTTTGAATCAAAGACGTGCACGTTTGCCTCGGGGGCTAACGACTTCGCCATGGTTGCGGAGTTGAAGGTTCCGCTGTGTTTTCCAGTGACTGTGATCACCAGGATTGAGTGCCCTTGCTGGTGAAGTTCTTTGTAGTAGCGCCCAAACCAGGCAGGCGTGGGCTGGGAGGAAGTCGGTATGATGCCCGTCTCTTCAATCTTCTTATAGAAGAGATCGCGATTGATATCCACACCCTCTTCGAAGGTCTCGTCACCGAACTGAATCGGGATCGGGGCGATACGGATGTCATATTCATCGAGGGTCTCTTGAGATAAGTTACAAGTGCTGTCCGCAATGACTTTTAACATGAGGATTGCTCCTTCGACGAAGATACGGGATCGGGTGTTGTTGATCTGATGCGGGTGGGGAGAAGCCCGATTGGGAATGGTAATGGTCTATATTGATATATTTATTGTATATCATTACCTGGCTAAATGCCTAATTCAAGGTCGCCTTTGATCACCCTGCAGGGGGTTGGAACGGGGCATTCCAACTCGGGGATTTATGCACATGGACAACCTTCCAGGAACTGTCAATTTTCACAAGCACACGGCTCTCGTTGTAGCTTAGAACTTCCACTCCGCTGGCCGTTCCTTTGGAGATGAGCAGGGTGTAAGAGCAGACCGCCGACTCGCCAAAGACTTGTTCCTGGTAATTGGCCAAATCAAAGCGAACGCGTCCTTTATCCTGCGGGGAACTGCCCTTTGGCTGTGGGTCAAGCGCAAACCCGGCAGTGTCATCCCGACCGGCCTCGGTCATCATGAAGTCGTGGAACGGCAGCCCTTCGATGCGATGTGGTGTGACATACCATTCGTAAAGGGTCAGATTCTCGTCTGTGGTTTCGCGGTAGGTGAGGCTGTCGCTCTCGAAAATGCTCTGCAAGTGGCGCTCAAGAAAAGATCGAACTTCGCTCATGGTGGGCTCCAAGGTCTTGTTTGCGAGCAGGCTTTTACAACAGGTTGATTGGATCGACGTCAATACTCCATCCCCTGGGGAATTCGTCCGGGATGACCGACGCAGGGTCGCTTCCCCGCAAGATGATCTGCCAACGATGCTGGCCGCGAATGCGCTTGAAGAAGCAGGGAGCGGGGCCAATTAAATCAATCTTTTTATCCGTAGATTGGATCTTTGTTTGCAGCATGCCATGAAGGCGCGCCACCTCTTCTTCAGCCCTTGCGTCTGACGTGTTCCTGTAGACAAGACGCACCAAGCGGGTGAAGGGAGGGTATCTCAATTCCTCGCGGTGGTGGAGTTCCTGGCGGTAGAAGGCGTCGTGGTCGTGCTTTGAGGCGGCTTGAATGGCGTAGTGATCAGGTTGGTAGGTTTGTAGAACGACCCGCCCACCAAGGAGGCCGCGACCGGCACGTCCAGCGACTTGCGTGAGTACTTGAAATGTCCGTTCGGCTGAACGGAAATCGGGCAGGTATAAACCTGTGTCGGCGGAGACAACGCCGACGAGCGTAACGAGTGGGAGATCCAATCCTTTGGCCAGCATCTGCGTTCCGATCAGCACATCGGCGCGGTGCGCCGCGAAATGGGCAAGGATTACATCGTGTGAACCTCGAGAGCGAGTGGAGTCCCAATCCCAGCGTATTGTGCGAGCCTGAGGGAAGAGTTGTTCGACCTCGTGCTGGACGCGTTCTGTGCCTGCCCCAAACTCCCTGACGCGCGAGCCGCCACACGCCGGGCAAAGCTTTTTTGGTTTGACTGCATAACCGCAGTGATGGCAGGTAAGCCGGCTGGCGTTTTTATGATGTGTGAGAGGTGTGTCGCAGCGGGGGCATTGTGCGACCCAGCCGCAATCGCGACAGAAAATATAGGTTGCAGAACCGCGGCGGTTGAGAAAGAGGATAGCTTGATGGCCCGCCTGAAGAGTCTCGTCGAGCGCTTTCTGCAGCGCTCGGCTGAAGATTGAGCGATTGCCAGATTTCAGCTCCTGACGCATGTCGACCACACGAACCGGGGGTAGGTCGATATAGCGAGCGTCTCCTGTGGCGTCCTGATAGCGGTCCTTGATCCCCAGCCGTTCGGCCTGTTGTGCGAGGCGCTCGCGGTGCCCCAGAATCCGCTGTGGGAGTTTTACTAAGTGGTATTTTCCACGTTCGGCGCCATAGCGAGAGACCACGGAGGGGGTTGCGGTTCCAAACATGCAAGCCGCGCCGAGAATCTCTGCATAGGCAACGGCAGTTCGGAGGGCATGGTAGCGGGGGGACCTCTCCTGCTCTTTATAAGAGTCGTCGTGGGACTCATCCAGGACGATGAGACCGATATCCGGGAAAGGGGTAAATAGGGCGCTGCGGGGACCAACCATGACGTCCAATAACCCAGCTCTGCATCGTCTCCAGGTATCGAAGCGCTCTCCTGGGGATAATTGAGAGTGGTTGAGACCGACTCTCCCTGGGAATCTAGATAAGAACCGGCGCACGGTCTGAGGGGTAAGCGCTATTTCGGGCACCAGCACAATAGCGCTCCGCCCTTGCTCCAGAATCTTAGCAACGGCGCGCAGATAAAGTTCCGTTTTCCCTGATCCGGTCACGCCGTGAAGAAGGATGGATTTGGTACGTTCTCCGCTCGCAGATTTTTGAAGTGTCGTTTTAATATCCTGCCATGCTTGCTGTTGGTCTTGAGTAAGCTTCGGTGGCTCGCTGGCGACGAAGTCAAGCCCTTCCAGTGGATCCCGCCATACTTCCGCCTCGCTTAAGCTAATTAATCCGTGCTCCTCTAGAACAACGAGATCAGCACGTTTGCCTCCATATTCAGCATAAAGCCAACTCACCTCGAGCGGTTCTCCCTCTTCGATCAGTGCTTCCAGGATGTGGCGGCGTCTCTCGGCGGCCTGTCCACCTTTGCGGCCGATGTCATCTAGATTTTCTCGCGCCTTATCTGGGGGGAGCGCCAACCGCGCGCTCCGCACTCGGCGGGGGCGAACGCGTGGAGGGTCGAGAACAGAGTGTCGTTCCAGGATTCCTTTACGCAGGAGCGCTTGGGCCGCGGGTTGCCAGCGGATACGAGGCAGGGCATGTGTAATCTGCCGGCCGCGAAGATCACCGCGCCGCTTGAGTAAGGCGAGTATTTTTGTCTGCGTGGGTGTCTCTCCATCGGCCTCGGGATCGAGAAGGTGGTAGTGGGAATCAGCCTGTTGACTGAGGCCGGGAGGAATCATCAAAGTGAGGCAGTCGATTAACGGCGCGTGATAGGCGTCGGCAAGCCACTTTGCCAAATCGAGTTGCGCAGTTGTCAGGACTGGATCTGGGTCAATCAGTTCGTCAAGGGGTCGCGTGTCGGGGACAGCTGGTGTCTCCGGCATGCCGACGACAACGCCTTGTACGCGGCGGTTGCCAAAAGGTGCGGTCACGAGGTGGCCGAGTGCGATCCTGTCTACCAGGTGGGCGGGCACATGGTAATCAAATGTACCTTGGACAGGAGGGAGATTTACCGCAACCTCGACGTACATCGGGTTTTTCACTCGGGTGCAGTGTCAGTATTCGATGGTTGATCGGGACTGGTCAGAGGCTGAATAGAGATCCTGGCGATGCGAAAACCGTCGAGGTCTTCAACCCGTAAACGGATACCATCGATGATGACCACATCGCCTACTTGTGCCAGACGCTCCAGTTTCCCGAGCATATATCCGGCGATTGTGTCGTAATGGGGGTCGACTAAGCTAAGGTTAAAGTGCTCGCTGACATCTTCAATTAACGTAAGGCCGTCTACGAGAGCTGAGCCATCAGGCAGGGGAAGGATATCCTGCTCGTGATCAAAGGGATCGTTAACTTCGCCTACGATTTCGTCCAGCAGGTCCTCAAGGGTGACGATGCCCGCAGTCCCTCCGTATTCGTCGAGGACGATGGTAATGTGGCGCCGGTGCATGCGGAAGAAGTGAAGCAAGGTGCTCACCCTTGCAGTCTCAGGGATGAAGATGGCATCGCGCATAAGATCACGTGCGCTGCGAGTGTTGTCCTTATTGTCCCTGAGCACCGGGATCAGGTCTTTAAGATGGACGATGCCCAGGATCTGGTCCAGGTTATCGCCATAAACAGGGAATTTGGTGAAGGGGTTTTGAGCGGCGAGGTCAAGGATGTCAGTCGCCATGGCATCGGCGGGAACAGCGATCATCTCGGTGCGTGGAATCATCACTTGGCGAACGAGGAGATCACCAAAGTCGAAAACGGCGTGAAGCATCTCCTCGGCATCGATCTCAACCATCCCCTCACCGGCGCTGGCCCTGACGAGCATTTTTAACTCATCAACGGAATGAACCAACTCATGACCGGATGCGGGTTTAACCCCTGCAAACCGCAGGAGCGCATTGCCGGCGCCATTAAGCAGCCAGATGACGGGTTTGAAGATCCGCTCCGTCCAGACTGTCGGCTGGGCGACTGCAAGCGAAGTCTTCTCGGGGTTTTGAAGTGCGATCGATTTTGGTGCGAGCTCACCGACTACAACATGCAGGAAGGTGATGATAGAAAAGGCCAGGCCAGCGGAGAGGCTGTGGGAGACCGCGCTTTCAATTTCTACCGGGAACCACTCGATAATTGGCATGATAAGGCCGCTCAGGGCGGGTTCGCCGACCCATCCAAGCCCGAGACTGGCAAGTGTGATGCCAAGCTGTGTGGCGGCGATGAAGCGGTCGGGGTCATCAATGGCTTTTTGGACCCAACGGGCGCGCTTGTTGCCATCGGCTACCAATGTGGCGATGCGCGTCCGTCGTACGCTTACGAGTGCAAATTCGGCGGCGACAAAGAAGCCATTGGCGAGAACCAAGAGCAATACGACGCCTAATCTTAAAATGTTATTAAAAATTTCTTCGTTCATTCTTTACCCTATTGATTTGACGGATGTGTATATGTTATTCGCGGCATCCTGTGTTTACCATCCATCAAGCTTGGATGGGTGGGGCGCCGAAGCAATGCTTAACGATAGATGACGGCGGCGCCATAACCGACAACGGAATCGAAATCCATCGTCACATCGCCGGAAGTCGCGTGCTGCACGATCTTTGCTTTATCAGCGCCGAGATCCTGGGCTGCCCAGAGAGCGGCAGCGATTGCGCCACGTCCGCAGGCGAATCCTGTTCCCTTCTCTTCTACGGAGAGAACTCCTTGTGGATCGAAAGCCTCGATACGGGCCAGCACTTCAGAATCGAAGCGCCTGGCAACAGCCTCAGGGTAAAAGTGGGAGAGATCTGAGCTGGCAATGATGACCGCCTGCGTCTCCTCTAGTATTTTCCCCAGTGTATGGCCAACCGCCATAACCGCATCTAGCCCTTGATCGCGAAGCATAATGGGCAGCAGCCGGAATGGATGATTAAACACCCGTTGTAGGAATGGTAGTTCGATCTCGAGTGAGTGTTCGCTGTCGTTCCGCACTTGTACCAATTCGATCCCGTAGTCCTGTTCTAATTTTTCCTGGAATCTATTTAGCAACTCTGTGTCCACCGGGATGGCTCCGAGAGGGGTTGTATAGGCATCATGCCCGCTGGTCAATACTCGGCCTTGTGCGGGGGTGTGCAGCGGCGAGATGATGGCGACCGCCTCGGGCGTGAGTTTTTCCAGGTGCCGGAAGGCATATGCAGCAACTTGACCTGAGTATCGGTGCCCCGCGTGGGGGGCGATGATCCCGACTACATCGCCGTCCAGGGGCTGGATAGTAGCGGCGTTTAAATATTGATCGATCGATTGGGCGAGTGCATCTGCGCTGCCTGGATACCAGGTCCCAGCAATGGGGGAAGGCCGGATATCAACCGGAGTTTCATTCTCATTCACGACAATCAGGATTGTAGCACAAACTTCATTCTGTCAATCAGTTCACATATTCTAGGGGAGAGCTGGAGTGGGCGAGATGTGTTCGGAAGCCAGCCATCGACTTGACAATAGAACATAAGTTCTGCTAGAATAGAACACCCGTTCTAAACCAACCGAGCGGGGCGCTGGAGGTGGAATATGGAAGGGGCGTTCTACAAGCAGGCGTATTTAGAACAACAGGCAGATCAAATTGAGTCGGCGCTGAACGAAATTCAGGTGCCCGCGCGTGTGGGTGGAGGCGTAGTGAAAGAGGATCGTGTCCGCTACCACCTCGCCCCGGCGATCGGTTTGCGCGCGGATGACCTTATGCAGGCGATGGATCACGTGTCCGCGTCGCTGGGCGGCGTCGACGTCAGGTACATCTGGGAAGCACAAGAGCAAACGATTGAGGTTGCGTTCTCGCGTGGCAAGGAACTGCGCTTGCTCCCGTTGATGCATTCCTTAGGTGGGTTGCATGCGCTGCAGGCAGTCGTCGGTATGGAAGCGAATGGAAGACCCTTGCTGCTGGATTTCACGCGCAAGAATACCTGGGGTATGTTCATCGCCGCGCCGAAGGGCGCCGGGAAATCCGAGATCTTGCGGGCAGTTCTTGTGTCGCTTGCGTTAACCAGCCGCCGATCCGAAGTGAACTTCATCGGCATCGATCTAAGTGGTCGGGAGCTTGCGATTCTGGATGCGCTGCCGCACACGCTCTCCGCCGTCGCAACGGACGCAAGCTGCGCTGGAGAACTCCTGCTTTGGCTATGTGAAGAGATCGAGCAACGTCGTTTTTCGGGCTTTAGCAAACCGCATCTGGTTCTTTTCATCGACGATTTAAACCGCTTGCTGCAGGCAGCGGGAGAGGATGGAATCGGCTTGTTAAAGACGGTCATCGACGATGGTCAGGATGCAGGCATCCATGTGGTCGCAGCCTATCGCTCCCCACTGCAATCCATCGAATCTTCCCTGCAGCGTTTACCGGGGCTTGTAAAGGCGAGGGCATATCCGCACGATCAGGGGAATGGGACAGCATTTGATGGCCGCTTCACCTTCAAGGTGGGCGCGGTCGAAAGCCTCGTCGAAGTCGCCTGGCTCAACGTCCATGACCTTGATGCCGCCGTACGACTCGCGCAAAACGGGTGACGGGTATCAAACGGTGTGACGTGAAGGCGCTTGCGATGGATGGATCTGAAACGGATCCGATCTCGAGTGTGGAAACACAAGGGCGATGGGTGCGAAAAACTGGATGGACTAACTGCAAATATAGCCATTGCCTCTCGAAATATTCTTGAAATTGAACTCTGGCAAGAATGATGCAAGGAGAGAGGGGAAGAGCGCAAGCGCTTCTTCCCAATCGATGTGGGAACTGGATGGTGGGGCGAGTCATTGGAATGGTTATTTTGCGGCGATTGTTGATTTCCAGAGCAGAAAATTGCGATGTGCAAAGGCGCATGTGCGCGATGGTCATAGGAGTGTCTGGTTGATGAGAGCAATGGGTATTGGCGAACCGATTCGCATCCTGAAGACGAGCGGGGAATCGCATCCGCTAGAGTTCGCCTGGCGAGGTCGGAGGCACTACGTTCGGACCATAGAGGGGTATCGGTCAGATGTAGAACGAAGGGGCAGCAAGGTGCGCGAGAGAAAACGATACCAACTGATTACGGCAGATGGCCTTCATTGCAGTGTTTCATTCGATCTCAATCGAAGGATCTGGCGCATGGAATCCCTCACCGGGAGAAAGGGAAGGCGAGCGTGAGAGTGGGAATGTTGTGGTTTGACGGCAATCGAGAACTTAAATTTGGGGATCGCATTGAACGTGCATCCAGGTTTTATAGCGAGAAATATGGGCGGCAACCAAACGTTTGTTTGGTCAACCCGAGGACACTCCCGCAAGAGGCGCCGGGGCATGTGGGCGCACTTAAAATCGGGACCAGTTCATCTGTCTTGCCTGATCATTTTTATATTGGGATGGGTGAAAGAAGGCGCACTTCGAAGAAGTGAGTACGTTGTATGCGAGGAGTCCGACCGCGCAGACATACTCTCTGTGGAAATTATTGTGGGCTAGAGAAGATTTGGAAAAGGGGGAGCGTAAACGCTTACGCTTGGTTTGATGTGGCAGCTATGAAACCCTCCAGCGCCGCATCTAAGTTGATCGTACTGTTCTTTGATGAGATGTCGATGGTAAGCAATTCATGGTAGATACGTTCGAGTTCTGATGTGCTGAAGGCTCGCGCCTGCGAGGTGATCTTCTGGGCAACGAACTTTGGGAGGTTGAGAACGCTGGAAATCTCTTTTCCCTCCTCAAGGGCAGCTTGGGCCTGGATGAGTAATCGGAATTGACGGATAATCATCGCAAACACATAGAAAGTGTCTTCCTCCGACAGGACGCTGTGAAGGTATCGATTAGCGTCACTCATGCGCCGCTCTCCGACCGCATCGACCATCGCAAAAATGTTGGTCTGACCCCTGAAGGGCGTTAGTTTTTCAACATCCATCAACTCGATCGGGCGCTCATAATTAACATAGTCCAGCAATTTTACGATTTCCTGATGGGCCAGATATGGATCATCCATAACTGATTCGGCGAGCAGACGGGCAGCGTCCGCAGACATCGCCCCGCCTAGCGAATGGCATCGTTCCTGAACCCAGGAGATGAATTGTGAGCCGTGTGGAGAACTGAACTGCCATAACTTGCCCGAATCGGGATTTGCATCAACCCAAGACACGAGTGGAGAAGGTTTCCTCTTCGGTTTACTGCCTCTTGCCTGAACATTCTCGATGAGGACCAGCGCTGTGGAATCAGGAAGACGCTCGAGCAGGGCCAGTAAGAACTCCCTTGAATCCTTCAATTTCACGACATCCTGAGCATTGTCCAGGACAACAATCCGGCGCGAGGAGAGGAAAGGAACGGACATGCAGGCTTCTTCGAAAGCGCCGCGGTCAAGATGGTCCCCAGAAAACTGTTGCGTGTTCATATCTGCGACGGTTGTGTCGCCGATTTTACTGCGCAACGTTGCGACGAATTCAGTGATTGCAAAGCGATCGTCGCCAACAAGAAGATAGACTCTTGGGGGAGTTTTCGTCATAGTGTCAGTTCTTCGTAAGGATGTGATAGACAGGATTCGAGCTGGTATGAATACGCTGTATCGAGAGAACCTCAAGCTCCTCAGGATCTCCTTGTGTGGTGATGTGTTGCTGAACAGAGAGGCCGATTGGCTGAGAAACGATCAATGCGAAGAGCGTGGCCGCGATCGCGAGCGGAAGGCGTTCAGCGCGACGACGCCAGTTTTCATGCTCGCTGCCCATTAATGTTAGGAAGGAAGCAGTGCCTGCGAGAATCGCGGAGGTTACGAGATTTGTTCCGCAGTTGGGGTGGATTGCAAGTTGGTGTTCGCCATTGCGAAGTCTACGGAGAGCTTCCTGAACCGCCGACTCCAGATCATCGATAGGCACATCCCCGTACAAGAAAAAACCCTGGGTATTGGATCGGCCAATAAGCCTGCGATTTGGAAATTGCTGGCTAAGTATGTGGATCGTCGCATGTTCAAGAGCATGATTACGGCGAATTCTGGAGAGTGCAGGAAGATTACGGAGGTTTTGAAGTTGATCTGCCATTTAGCGCCTCAGGAGAAGAATGATGGCATTATACACTGGGTCCTTCGCTGCGCTCCGCGGCTCTGCTTGGATGACTATCACCGCTATTGGATCGGTTGTCGCAAAATCAGGTCAAGAGAGGTACACGCTCTGCCCTATCTGTCACTGTGTTCAGAGCTACCCATAAATCTGTTTGAGCGCATCCAGTTGGCCTGAGAGTTGTTGCTTGTCTACACATGTCAACATTGGGCGCAGATTTGCTTTCGTGATCGAGAGCGGTTCGAGGTAGCGCTTGAGGTGTTTACGAAAGCGGATGATCCCAAGCTCTTCACCGTGATAGGAAATCATGTGATCGAGATGCCCTTGCATAATTTGGATGCGATCCTCGATGGGAGGCGCCTCACTCGGATCCCTCTGGAAAATCCAGGGGTTGCCGATCGCACCTCGTCCAATCATAACGCCATCACATCCAGTCGAAGTTTTCAGGCGCTCGATATCTTGGGGTGTTTGTACGTCTCCGTTCCCGATAACGGGGATCGTAACTGCAGATTTAATCTCTGCGATTGTGTCCCAATCGGCGCCACCGAGATAGCCTTGATTTCGCGTACGGGCGTGAACAGCGATGAGCGCGCCGCCATTGTCTTCCACGGCGTGTGCAACTTCCAGGTAATTTAAGCTCGTTTGATCCCAGCCAATCCGTATCTTCGCAGTAACAGGCACGTCTAAAGCAGCGGTTAAACGATGGATGATCCGCCCGATCTTATCTGGGTCACGCAACAAACCCGCGCCAGCCCCGCGACTGGATACTCTTCGTGATGAGCAGCCCATGTTGACGTCGATAGCATCAGGTTGCAACTTTTGTATTCGCAGGGCAGCCTCCAGAAGATTCTCTTCTGATTGATCGAAGATCTGGAAGATGACCGGACGTTCCTCGGGGAGGAAGTCCAGGTCACGCCAGGCTAGCTCATCACCTTGTATAAGCGCGATGGCGTTCACAAACCCCGTGTAACTCATCGAAGACCCGAAGCGACGGCAAAGCGTTCGAAAGGGAACGTCCGAGTAGCCATCCATGGGTGCGAGGATTAAATCGCCCTGGATGGGAATGTCACAAAGCATGAAATCAGGCGCCGAGAGAGACATAAAAGGGTTTATACCGCGACAAACCTTGATAGATCAAGTCGATTGAAACGAATGATCTTCCGATTGGTTATAAATCATTATGCCATGATTACTTGTAGCTTAATCATGGCCGGAATAAAATGGTGTCTATGAACTGGGAGATAATCGGTCACGAGTGGGCGGTGAACTTACTTAGCAGGCATATCGCCAGCGATCAAGTTCGACATGCGTATCTCATAACTGGTCCGGATGGTGTGGGCAAGAGAACGCTTGCCATGCGCTTCGCGCAGGCTTTAAATTGCACTGATTCGAAAAAAGCAGGAGAGTTCTGTGGCCAATGTAGGGCCTGTCAGTTTATTCAGCGTGAGCAATTCCCCGATCTTCACATTGTAAAGGCCGAGGATGTGGGTGGGATCCTCAAGGTAGAACAAATCCGAGAATTACAACATCAATTAGCATTGTCTCCCTACGAGGGAAAAAAGAGAGTGGCGCTTCTGCTGCGCTTTCATGAGGCGAATGATAATGCTGCCAATGCACTGCTGAAAACACTCGAAGAACCTGCGCCAAAGGTAGTCATGCTTCTCACTGCCCAATCAAAGGAGACCCTACTGCCGACGAGATCCTCCCGTTGTGAAATCCTTCAGCTAAGGGATGTCTCTAGCGATCAGATCGAGGAGGCATTGGTGGAGCGTGGGGAGGAGCATGGAAATACGGCCCTGCTTGCTCGGCTGGCTGCCGGGAGGCCGGGGTGGGCGTTTCACTATGCTTCAAACCCCGAATTGCTAGATGAACGCACGGAACACCTAGAAGACCTGATCAAACTATTAACGACGGATCGACTCGAACGGTTTAAACACGTCGAGCTATGGACGCGAGAGTGGGAGCGAGAACGGAAGCGGGGCGGGAAGCATCCACGGTTGAGGGCGCTTGGCGCTCTGGAACACTGGGTTAGCCTTTGGCGGGACGCGATGATGCTTGCCTACGATGCGACTGCAGAACAGAGGAACATAGACCGGGCGCAAGACATACAGATGCTAGTGAGAGCGCTCCCGCGGGAACAAATCAGCGAGATTCTGGGCAAGTTAGAACAGTCGAAAAGAGATCTTCAAAAGAATGCAAATGTTAGGTTGGTGATGGAGACTTTAATGCTAGATCTGCCCAGAATCTTAGAGGGATAAGATGATAATTATTAGGTTCGCGAGTATGGATGCACTAACGCTCCGAGTCTTAAATAACT
>JAUWFP010000243.1 GCA_030606845.1 Anaerolineales bacterium
TCGAGTCTGCGGACCATTAATTGCAGCATCGCCGCATCGTCATCAGCGACTAAAACAACTGGGTTAGCCATTCTTCACATCTTTCCTTCTCTAAGCCTTTGTCCTAATCCTACAAACGCGCTGCTCGTTATTCGCCAAGTCGTCAGGCCAACTCTCGTTCACCTTCGGCAATGGGCAAGGAAATCGCGATTGTGCTCCCTACAGCACCCTGCCCCCTAACCCAGACCTGGCCTCCCATTCGATTAACAATTGCTTTAACCATCTCCAATCCAAAACCCTCGAGCTCGGGCAGGTATTCCGCCCCCTCGAACTCATTTTCTTCCACGGTGCCTGACTTCCGCTTCTGCAAACCATCATCCGTCACTTCAATCCAGACAAGGTCTTGATGCCTCTTCCCGGAAACCCTCACGGACCCGCCGCGCGAACTCCGAGCGGCTGCACGGTTGATGAGCCCCTGAAGAATCCTCTCGAATACACTTTTCTCTACACGGATTTCAGGGAGATCATCCTCGATCTCGAGCACCAAATGTATACCGCGCTCTTGGTTCAACTCGTCAAAACGTGTTTGGAGGTCCTTGTTCGCGACCTCCACAAGCGCCACCACGCCCGTCTGGTACCCGATCCCCGCTTCCACACGGACCAAGGAGATTAATTCGTCCATCCAACTTTGAATATTGCCTAGAAGCTTGGCGAGCTGATAGATCGTTGCCGATCGGTCTTCATCAGAGATTTCGGACGTATCTCCCAACTCGGCTAATCGTGATACGGCTTGCGCTAAGGGCAAACGTATTTTTCCAGCGGCTTCTGTTAACATCCGCATCTTTAATTCATCGAGGTTCTTCAGATGCGTAATGTCTCGGCAGATCATGACCCACCCCCGTCCGCCATCGCCTCCTTCAGCGATCGAAGCCAGGCTTACAAGCTGCAGCGCATCATCCGGCCAGTTTAACTCGGCAACCGTCGGCTCTGAATCGCCTATCGTCTGCCATCCATCCAGTAAATCCACCAGGGCCGTCGGCAAGACATCATGAGCGTTCGAACCTATGAGATCTGATCTCCCAAACAAATGCGCGGCGGATGGGTTGGCAACGGAGATCGTACCGGTTTGATCGACGGAGATAATGGCATCACCGCTATGAGTCATCAACGCTTGCAGGCGTGAGGCCTCAGCCGTCAGTTGATCGTTTAGGCGATCACGATCGAATAGCAGGTTCCGGTGTTGTGCAGCACGACCGACAGCTAAAGAGAGCTCTCCAATCGTCTCCAGCGGCTTAAGCAAGTAATCGAAGGCGCCATCTTCCCGCATCGCCGAGACAGCGTTCTCAACTTGGCCCGAGGCAGTGATGACAATAACCTCAAGCCAGGGATCCAGTTTTTTCGCCTGGCGCAGAAGCTCCAGCCCCGATACTTTTGGCATCATCAAATCGGTTACGAGGACTTCGAAGGTATCTTCCTGCAGACGCGCAAGAGCTTGCTTTCCATCACTCGCTTTTTCGACTTCGAAGCCTTTTCGCTCCAGATGGCCAGCCATCAGGGTGCGATAGGCTTCCTCGTCATCAACGACCAGAACTCGCGACATTTTTCTCAACTTCCATGGGTTGTTCATCTGAGCTGTCAGCTCGTAACGGTAGGGAAACGATGAAGGTTGTTCCGATGCCAACCTCACTTTCTACTTCGATGCGGCCTCTGTGGCGCGAAACGATGCCGTAGCTCACGGAGAGGCCTAAGCCCGTTCCCTCTCCCTCGGGTTTCGTGGTGAAGAAGGGATCGAAAATTCTAACGATGTTCTCTTCAGAAATCCCCTCTCCGCTATCGCGCATAGTTATTGCAAGGTTGTCTTCATGTTCTTTCAACGATACGTCGAGCGTGCCCCCATCAGGCATCGCTTGCACGGCATTCGTCACGAGGTTGATAAGCACCTGTTCGATTTGCTGCGGGTCATACGTTGCCATAACCGAGGTAGGAGGCAGGTCTGGTACGAGCGTGACATTTCCTTTACGCACGAGATATTCTGTAAGTCGGAAAACCGACTCCAACGTAGCGCGCATATCACGCGTCTGCATTTCAGGCGTAGATTGCCGGGCGAACTTGAGTAAGTCGGTGACAATCGTATTTGCTTTGGATGCGCTGTCACGGATGGTCTCTAGACCCTCAACAGTAAACTCGTCCAGGTCACCTTCTTCGGATAGCTCCTCGGCTAACCCTTTAATAACGGCCAGTGGGTTCTTGACATCATGAACGATGCCCGCTGTCAACTGCCCGACGGAAGCGAGCTTCTCAGACTGGATCAACTGCGCCTGCGTCGCCTGCAGTCGGGCGTTCATCTCCTCCAACTCCTTTGCCCTCTGAATGGCTTCTTTATATAGGCGCGCAGCTTCCTCGGTACGCTCCCGCAAACGCAGAGTCATGATGTCGAAGGCATTCGCCAATTCGCCGATCTCATCCGACCGCTTTAGACCACTACTGCGATCTAAATCCCCCCCCGCGACTGCTTGTGACATCGAGCGCAGTTGGAGGATCGGACGAGCGACGTGCTGCGCAAGCAGATAGCCGAGCAGGATTACCGCTCCAGTGCCGAGCGTGAAGATTAAGCTGAAGGTATTGCGGTTTGTTGTCAGCGCGGTAGCGATATACTCGCTGGAGGACACCACTCCGATGAAACCAGCTTCTGTGTCACGAATCATCAAAGGGGTGTAGAGGACTTCATAATCCCGCCCGTATAGTTCCATCTCTCGATTTAAGGATGTCAAACCCGCATCCCTGAGCGACTCCCCATCAATCTCGAGGATGCCATAACCTCCTTCCGGTTCAGCCAGCGTAGTCGTAAGCAGCGAACCTTCCGGATTCAGGATGAGAATATCGGCAAGCGCCTGCAGTTTTAACTCATCCAGGAGGGTATCAATTTTTGACCCAATCATAAGAGCACCGACGAGTTTTCCATCAGCATCCCTTACCGGCGCAATCGTGAAAATGAGCTTACCCATCTGAGTATCCAGGACACCCGCGAACTTATCCCCAATCTCATCAGACTGACCGGAAAGGACGCTTTGAACCCATCCGAAGGATGAATAATCATCCCCTGTAAATAATTCTGTGCCGCCAGCCTCTGGATCATAGGTTAAGGTGATAATCCCCTTCCCCTGATCATCTATAGCGGCGATGACGTCAATATTGTTATTGATTGCAATCCCCTCAAATGTCGCCTGGAGGCTTTCGCGGTCCCGATCATCAATCGCACCCGATACGCCTTCCATAAAAGTGAGCAGGCGCAGGTCCTCCAGGTGCTTATTCTCCATGCGAACTACACCATCAGCCGCCACTCGACTGGCTTCAACCAATTGATTTCCAAAACGTTCTTCAAATGAACCCGAAACGAGGCGAGTGATAATAAACACGCCAATCATTGCAACGGCGAGAGTTAACAAGGCATAGGGAACGATGAGCTTAGTGCGCAGACTCGAGAAAATGGGGATGCGGGCAATAACGCTCTCAAAGATGTTGTTCATCCGTTTGAGGACGTCCTTTGGCGCTTTCTCTCTAAACCAGGCTTTTATATCCATAAGCATTCTAGCGATCAGGTCCGACTCTCGTTCTAATTGCTACACGGACACTGCACTCATTCCACAGGGCCTTTAGCCTCAGCCGCGAGAACATGGAGCCTCTCGCCATCAGAGCTCTTGGCGAGATACATCGCCTCATCGGCTGCATGGACGAAGTCTTTCGATGTTTCAAATCCTGAGTGCCACTGCACGACTCCCATACTTACAGAGAGCTTCCCTGACTCAAACTCTACTCCCAATATAGCCTCACGAATGCGTTTCGCGACCGCAGCCGCTTCCTCGCTGTCCGCTTCCGGGAGGAGAACAATGAACTCATCACCTCCAAAGCGCGTACCCAGGTCAACTTTTCGAATAGAACGCTGGATGGATCTCGATACAAGCTTCAGCGCTTCATCCCCGGCTGCGTGGCCAAAAGTGTCATTGATGACCTTGAGCTCATCCATATCGATCATGATGATGGATAACGGCCGGCTATATCGTTTCGCTCGTTCTACTTCTGTGTCCAAACTATCCTGC
>JAUWFP010000138.1 GCA_030606845.1 Anaerolineales bacterium
GCTCAATTTGCACCATTAGAAGCGCCCCTTAACGACGCGAAGAGTCTGAAAGTGATAGAGAAGGATTTTCAAGACTACATCTTCCACGGCGCGGGCTTGAAGATACCGTCGAATCCAGCTTTAAAAATATTTGCGACCCCAGGGACATCGGAAGCCGAGTTCCATAGCCAATGCAGTGAAGCCGCGGACGAAGCCGCGGATATCGAGGTAAGAAAATTAGAGAAGAAGTATAAGACCAAGATCAAGCGCATTAATGACCGGTTGACCAAGGAACAGCGTGAGCTGGCCGAGGATCAGGCCGACCTGGGCTCCCGTAAAGTAGAGGAGTTTGCTACGCTTGCAGAAAACGTCTTCGGTCTTTTCTCCGGGTCACGCAGCTCTCGCCGAATTTCCACCTCGTTGACGAAACGTAGAATGACTTCAAAGGCAAAAGCCGATGTAGAGGAGTCTGAAGATGTCATCGAGGATTTTATCCAGGAGTTGGATGACTTGCGGGCAGAACTGGCCCAAGAAATCGATGAGATCCACGACCGTTGGGATCAGGTGGCTTTGGAGATTGAGGAGACCGTGATTGCTCCCTTTAAGAAGAATATCCGTGTGGATTTGTTCGGGGTCGCATGGACTCCGTATTGGCGAGTTATGGTAGGGGACAACGATCTCGAGTTGCCCGGCTATGGTGAGGGGGTATGAGTCTAGTTGATGATCTGATAGCTCAAGTGCCGGAAGGTGAGATTGAGCAAATCCGAGTGGGCCTCCATTGGACTGCGGTTGTAGTGAACCAGGGAGGAGAACGAAGATGCGGTCTTGCGTCAACGCTATCAGAACCCCACAAACGAGGTGAGCCGGCCGTCCCGGAGGCGGGTGAGCTGACGCGGTACACAGGTCGTGAACTTGTTAAGCTAGCATTTGAGGAGGAAAAGCCCGTTTTATCCAGTGTAGGGGTAGCGACGCTCAATGCGTTATTGCCGGATCCTCACCCTGAGAGGATTGATGAAGAACAAGCGGAATCACTCCTTGCACGATATGGCGCCAACCGGACCGTTGCCTTGATTGGGCATTTCCCTTTTGTGCCACGCCTTCGAAGTAAGGTAGGCGAGCTTCAAGTCCTGGAGCTAAGGCCGCGCCAGGGTGATCTGCCGGCAGATATGGCCTCTGAGGTTCTGCCGCAAGCGGACGTTGTGGCGATCACGAGCATGGCCTTAATTAATCGCACGTTGGAGTCACTGCTTGAACTGTGTGCGCCAGAGGCACTGGTCATCGTGCTCGGACCCAGCACACCGATGAGTCCGGTGCTCTTCGAATATGGGATCGACATCCTCGCTGGATCGCAAATTGTCGATATCGAAGGGGTTTTACGCGCGGTATGCCAGGGCGGGAATTTCAGGCAGGTTCACCGCGCGGGAGTCAAGTTGATTGCGCAGCAACGTGAAGGTCTAGAAGAAGCGTAAGTAATTGAGCAATTATGAGACCTATCGTGATACGATATGCCATCCCCTACGAGGGAACATGGAGGCTAGAACATGAGATTCGCAATTTCAACAGAGGATAACAAAGGGTTAGAGAGCAATGTGAGCCAACACTTTGGCCGATGCCCTTATTTCGTCATCGTGGATTTTGAAGATGAGGCGGTAAAGGAAGTTAAGGTTGTTGACAACCCATTCTTTGCGGGGCACGGTCCCGGGCAGGTCCCTGAATATATCGCCTCGCTTGAAGCGCATGTGATGATCTGTGGTGGAATGGGTCGGCGAGCGGACGAGTTCTTCGACAATTATGGGATAAAAACCGCCACTGGAGCTGTCGGCACGGCGCAGGAAGCATTAACGAGTTTTCAGGAGGGCAAACTGTCCGAAGGTGGAAACTGCGGCGGTCATGGTGAGGGACATGGACACGGTCATGGCCAGGGTCATGGCCACGGTCATGGTGACTGCAAGGACCATGCTGAATCCGACCAATCTGATACAAAACCGTTGCACATCTAGAGAACTTCGCATCTTCGCCATCGTTCATTCAGCTTCACCATCGATGCTGAGACGGAGGCGAAGATTTTTTGTTTAAGGATGCGGGCAAGCACGGAGAGACGATCAACTGGTCAGAGGCCAGTTCGGGAGAACATCGATGTCGAGCGCGTCACGCTGACCGTTCAGGAAGCGACGATGGCCCACGGCGGCGATCATCGCCGCATTGTCGGTGCATAAAGCCAGGGGTGGAACTCGAACTGGGATTTTTGATTTTGTCTGAAAGGAGGCTCGTAAAGATTGGTTGGCGGATACCCCGCCGGCGACGAGGATTTCGTTGGCGTTGAACTCCTTTGCCGCTGCGAGTGTTTTCCCAACAAGCACGTCCACGACCGCCTCCTGAAACGAAGCAGCGAGATCGGCAATCGGCAGATCGCCTTCAGGGGCTTCCACGCCCGCTTCGAGATTGGGTTGCAGCGAGCGCACTTCACGCAAAACTGCCGTTTTCAATCCACTGAATGAAAAATCCCAGGTGTCTTCCATCCAAGAGCGCGGGAATTTAAAAGCATCCGCTTCTCCATCTTTGGCAATTTCTTCTATTGCCGGACCCCCGGGATAGCTGAGACCGAGCAAGCGCGCAACTTTGTCGAAGGCTTCGCCGGCGGCGTCGTCGAGAGTGCCTCCCAGCCGTTCGTACTGGAGGTGATCGCGCATTAATAGCAATTCCGTATGCCCACCCGAGACGATTAATCCAAGAAGAGGAAATGTGGGTTCTTCCTCTTCAACGAGCCAGATAGAGTATAGGTGGGCTTCCAGGTGATTAATTCCCAGAAGTGGCAGGCCCGCGCCTATCGCAAGTCCTTTTGCCATATTCAGCCCGACGACGAGCGAACCGGCTAAGCCGGGCCCACGCGTGACGGCGATAGCATCGATTGACTCTAGGCCTACGTGTGCCTCAGCGAGGGCGCTGGAAACAACTTGATGGATAGTTTCGATGTGAGCGCGTGATGCCATCTCAGGGAAGATGCCGCCGTATTCGGCGTGTATCTCTGTCTGGGAAGCGATGATGTTTGAGGCGATGTGGCGGCCGTTTTCAAGGACCGCCGCTGCGGTTTCGTCGCAGGATGTCTCGATCCCCAGAATGCGTGTCTCTTCGCTCATGAGTTTCTCGCTTTCACTCTTCACACATGGTTGGTTTGTGCTTAGTCTACCTGCATCTTGAGGACGAGATCTTTGGGGAACTCGACTAAAGTCTCAAGCACACCATCCGGGCGCATCCAGGCCGTATCCTCGATGCGAACACCCAGTCCGCGGTCAGGGTAATAAAGCCCGGGTTCGACGGTGATAACCGACCCGGGCAGCAACGTATCCTCGAATTTCGTATTGAAACTAGGCGCTTCATGGACGTCCAGCCCGATACCATGAGCGAGGCTGTGAACATAGCCGTCGGTCGTCAGGGGGTTGGAAAGGATGGAGGGGTGCCCTTTCGCTTCAAAGAGTTCGCAAGTTAGGGTCTGGTAATCGCGGCAGGGTTTATGGGGTCTGATCGCCGAATATACGGTCTCGTACACTTCCAGGACATCCTCGTAAATTTGCAGGACTTCGTCCGGGGCGTGGTCAAGACACCATGTCCGTGTGAAGTCATAGAAGTAACCCCCACCTGCCTCACAGGGGTAGATATCGAAGACGATGGTTTGTCCTACAGGGATGGGATCCGAATCGGTTCCGGTGCTGTGGGGAATCCCGGCGTCGCGTCCAACAGCGAAGATCGACCCTTTGGGGTTTTCGGCGCCGCGCATCGCCAGCCAGAGGTTGATTTTGCGTTTGACATCTCCTATTGTGAGCCGCTCTCCCTCGCGATTCACCAGGTAGCCACCTTTAACACTATGGGAGGTTAAATACCCGGCCACATCTGCGACAACGGCGGTGGTGATGCGTCCCATGGCGCGAATTCGTTCGATCTCACTATCGTCCTTGGTCACGCGTGCTTGCGAGATCACCGAGCGCAGCATGTCCTCACCTAATATTTCGACATCGGGCAATTTGGTGCGCAAGAAATCGATGGTCCTAAGCCAATCCCCGAATTCGATCTTGCCATAGATGCCAATGCGACCGTGGATTTTATACTCGGCGAGAACTTTCTCAAGTAACAGCGCCGCAGCCAGGTTGCTGTCTCGATTCGCTTGTTCGAGCAGCGCCGGATAATCGTAATCAGCGTAACTGTTCTTGGTCTCCAGCCCCGTTGCTGTGGCTTCCTCGCGTTCCATCGGGATGTGGAAGTGGATTGCCTTCCTCCCACTCATTTTGAGTAGAAAGCAAGGCGGTTGGCCACTTCCGCCGGCGGATAGGTGTGCGAGACCGGTGAAATAGGCCATTGGCGCATTGTGGGCTGCGGGGCCGAGGACGAGCAAAGCATCGAGATCGGCTTCTTTCATCAGGCGGTCGATGTCGGTTTTCATGATTGTGCTCCTGAAATTCAGCTCCATGTGTTGGAAATGCAGATGTGCTGCAATTCCAACTGCGTACTCTGGATATTGAGGCTCTCAGCGGTTGAGAACAAGCTCGATCCCCGTTAATAGATCGTTTTCTTGGTCGGTCAGTACTGTTCTCGGGTCAAAAACGACCCGGTCATCCTCCACTCGAGCGATAATTGGTGGGTTCACCTCGCGCAACCGACCCGCGAAGGCATTCGGGTGCTTCACCTTCAGGGCGAGAAGCGTGGTGGGTAGGGTTTCCTCGGGAAGACTGCCCCCTCCGACGGTTGAGCGACCCGGGATGATTTCCCCCTGCCCCAGGTGTTTTCTCCAGGCTGCAGCGCGCCCTTCTACAGAATCCTCGGTGGCGGCGATCATCTGCCAAATAGGGACTTCCGATGTTGCGTTCCCTTTCAGGTAATGCAGCAAAGTCGCGGAAAGCGCCGCCAGGCAGAGCTTATCGGGTCTCACGGCACGGGCGAGCGGTTGGCGGCGAAGTTTGTCGATGAGACCCTTCTCCCCGGTTAAGATCCCCGCCTGCGGACCTCCGAGCAGTTTATCCCCCGAAAATGCTACGAGTGAAGACCCTATTTGGAGTGATTCTTGCACGGTTGGTTCATGTCCCAGGCCGAACTGTGCTGTGTCGAGCAACGCGCCGGAGCCGATGTCATCCAACACGGGAATGCCGCGGCGTTTGCCGAGTTCGACCAGTTCGGTGAGAGAGGGTTCCGTAGTGAACCCCACAATCTTGAAGTTTGAATGATGAGCACGCATGATCAAAGCTGTTCGATCTTCGATTGCATCTTCGAAGTCTCTCAGATGAGTGCGATTCGTCGTTCCCACTTCGACCAGCTTGGCGCCGGATTGTTTGAGCACGTCCGGGATGCGGAATCCGCCCCCGATTTCGATGAGTTGAGAGCGGGCGATCAACACCTGCTTGCGGCGGGCGAGGCTCGTGAGCGCCAGGAGGATGGCGGCGGCGTTGTTATTCACGACCAGCGCAGCCTCTGCTCCTGTAAGCCGAGTGATAAGCGCTTCGGCGTGCATATCGCGTTTGCCTCGACGGCCGCGCTGAAGTTCATACTCGAGTGTGCTGTAGCCAGTGCTGACAGAGAGCATCGCCTCCCGGGCGGTGCGGCTCAATGGGGAGCGGCCCAGGTTGGTGTGGATGATGACGCCAGTGGCGTTAATCACCGATTGCAGCGTGGGTGTAAGCCAGGAGGTAAGCATATCGCCCGTTTGTGCGATGAGGGTTTGTTCATCCGGTGATGGTGCCCCCTCAAGCACAGCCTGGCGGGTGAGCGCGAGCTGCTCCCGGAAGGCTTGGACGCAAAGAGCGTGACCGTAAGCAGAAATTAGAGAAGCAGCTTGCGGGTGGTTCAGGAGATGGTCTACAGAAGGGATGTCTCTCAAGCTCACCGATTCGGCCTCCATCTGCTGCGATCCAGCCTTCGTAGGAACAACTCGATCGCAATCAGGCCAAGCCCAAGCAGGATCGCGAGCGAGAGATTTAGACTGCGGTTAATCTGCAGCCAGACGCACAACTCGCCATAGAGCGCGACAAGCAGCGCCCTGCGTAGAAGGATCATCGCTGGCAGATCAGGCTCCTTGGCGAACCGGCGGTGAAGCAGCCAAATGAAAGGAAGCGTGGTGCCAGTGATCGCCAGAGCGAGCAGGAAGAAGAA
>JAUWFP010000025.1 GCA_030606845.1 Anaerolineales bacterium
GCTCCGGATTAAGCGCTGCGTGGCCTCCAACGATAACGACTGGATCATCTCGTTGTCGCTTCGCTGCGAAGAGCGGAATCCCAGCGAGATCGATGAGATTTAATGTGTTTGTATAAAGAGTTTCGTAGGGGAGTGAGAACCCGAGGATGTCGAATTCGGAAACCGGGTGCTTTGTCTCCAGAGAGTACAGCGGAAGTCCGGACTGGCGCATTGCGGCTTCCATATCCGGCCAGGGAGCGTAAACTCGCTCAGCGAGGATGTCCGTTTCGCGATTCAAGATATCGTATAGGATCGCGAGCCCAAGATTGGACATGCCGAGATCATAGAGATCTGGAAATATCAACGCTACACTGAGGTCTACGCTTTTCCAGTCCTTAACGACCTGGTTCAGCTCGCCTCCTGTGTAACGACCTGGCTTCTGTACGCCAGGAAGGATGCGCTGCAGTGCTTGCTCGATTTCTTGTGGATGCATCTAATGGGCTTTACCCGGGCAAATTTGGATACAAATATTCTGAGTATTATAGCATGCGAGTTTCATCAGGTTTTCGTGCTTCATGGGCTGGTTATGCTCGCGGATCGCAGAAAAAAGGGGTTAAAGTGGGCGACACTATGGATGTTTATCTCTACAAGACCGACTATCCTAAACGAACGCATTACCCGGGGATGATGGTTGTGGTGAAGGTCGTAAGTATTGAACCATTCACACCATGGCCTATTCCACAACACGTCTCTCTGTTGACGCTTAAAAACACGAATGGTAGAATGGCCTCCGTTGCCCCCATCGTCTAGAGGCCTAGGACGCGGCCCTCTCAAGGCCGAAACCGGGGTTCGAACCCCCGTGGGGGCACCTGATTCCTTTCGAAACAACCCTCGTCATGCTATAGTGACGGCGGTTGTTTTCTTATAATAATTTAGCGGATACACTGTCGTCCAATTATATTGGCTGCAGAAGGGAATTTGTGTACCTGAGGCTACTGTATGTGCCGATAGGCGGGAAATTGGCATCTTGGCTTTGAACTATTCGCGAGATGATAAGTTTGTGAGGTCCTGATGAAAAACATTGCTCGTAACCACAGCTTGCTTGTACTCCTGATCACGGTGATTCTCCTGATTGCTCTGCCCTCGTGCAGCTTGCCCTTCTTGAATGGCGGTGAGACTGACGAGGTGGTTGTTGATGTAGGAGGCAGTGGCGCCATTGCAGGGCGTGTTTGGCACGACCTGTGTGCATCCCCACCCGAAGGAACCCATGTGGATACGGCTCCGGCAGGATGTGTTAGCGGACCCGATGGAATGAATTGGGTTGCGGATGGGAAATTGGACGTTGCTGAGATTGGGCTCCATGGTGTGGAGGTCAGGTTAGGTGATGGAGCATGTCCATCTTCAGGTAGAAATAAAGCAATCACTGCCGCGGATGGGCTCTTTCTCTTCAGTGGGTTGGATGCAGGGGATTATTGCGTTTCGATCGACCCTGCAAGCGAAGTGAATGCCAGCGTCTTGGCGCCAGGCATCTGGACGTACCCGGTATCAGGGTCTGAGCCGGGTTTGATTGGCAAAACGGTAACCCTGGGTGTTGATGAAGTGAGGTCTGATATTTATTTTGCCTGGGATTATCTACTTCTCCCGCCTTTTGTGTCGATTCCCACAAGCACCCCGGTTGTTGAATCAACCGCCAGTGCAACTGCGACGCTCGAGCCATCGGCAACCCCGGCGGCGACGAGCACACAGACGCCTACCGCCTCCCCGACGCTGGGCACTTCCGATCCGCGGGCGTCTTTGGGTGAACCGACGTGGCAGGATGACTTTGCGGATGCGAGCGATTGGGCCATCTATGAGGATGACCACACCCGTTTCGAAATTGTTGAAAATAAACTGGCCATGACGGCTTTCAATGCTGATTTCTACAACGGGTGGTTGCTCAGTTGGCGGAAAGATCTAAATTTCTACATCGAAGCTACGGGAACTAGTGAAACCTGTTCGGATAGAGATTCTTATGGTTTGATGTTCCGCGCTCCCTCGTCTGACAAAGGGTACATCGGGTATTTATATGGCATATCCTGCGACGGTCGTTATTCCCTGCGTTCCTGGGATGGGGAGGTGATGACCCATATTCTCAATTGGACGCCAAGCACTCATCTCGCAGCCGGATCGGAACAAACCCACCGAATTGGTGTTTTGGCGCAAGGGAATGAGTTGAAGCTCTATGCCCAGGGTGAGCTGCTTACGACTCTCACGGATACTACTCATGGCGAAGGTCTTTTCGGCTTATTCGTAAGCGCAGCCCAAACTCCCAATTTTACAGCCAATGTCGAAGAATTCCTCTACTGGGATCTTGAATAGACTTGGCACGGAACGTTTGAGCGAAGGATAACTTGTAATCCGAGGTTCAGTGGAGGAGATTGACAGCTTATTTCTTGATTATTCTGCTGAAGGAGAGCATTTGCTTTGCAAACAATTTCGCAATTAAAACTTGATAAAACTCAGAAGACATTCTTAATAGGAGCCTTGCTCGCAATGGCGTTCTTTTTCATTGTAGCTGGTATTGCCGAAATTGCGATTGCCGTGGATAAAGAGTGCCGAGACTCAGTGGCGTCGGTGAGATTGTCGCCAGATCCTTTTTCAGTGTGCTTGCCGGAATGGAAGTATTATGGCTTAAGGGCGATGTCAAGGGGTGTGGTGTGGGCATTCAATCCGGAGGCGGCTCCTATTTTAGGCTGGCTTTTAATGAGCTTGATTTATGCTGTCTTAGGCGGGATTAGCGCGCAGACCTTCGGACGAAGGGGGATCATCGCCTTTCTTGGGATGCTTCTCGCTTTAATCGCGATGCTCGCTGGAATCGGATTTATGAAGACGTTCATCGCTTGAAGCTGCCTGAGCGGGAAATCACGATCGGGAGAAGGTATCGCCCGGCAACTCCAGGGTTCGTTTTATTTTAGAGGAATACTTATAAGCAGTAAGGAAACCAAAGAGCCGTCCATGCGGGCGGCTCTCGGTTGTGCTGCGGCATCCTTATCCACAAGGGAGGAGGGATGCCGCAGCACGTTCAGCATAAGATTCTATCATTGGCATCACCTCCTCCTTTCAAAAATAGCAAAGGGAAGGTATTCAAAACACTTAAGAAAGTATTGCATAGGGATAATTAAAAGTCAATTACAAGATGAGCATGGCGTCACCGAAGGAATAGAAGCGGTAACCTTCTAGCGTGGCCATTTTGTATAGTTGAAGGATTTGTTCCTTGCTGGCAAATGCAGAGACCATCATTAGCAGAGTTGAGCGAGGAAGGTGGAAGTTTGTGAGCATTACGTCCACGATACGAAATTCAAATCCGGGCAAGATGTAGAGCGAAGTTGGACCCTCGAATGGGGAAATGTCCTGCCGTGGGGAAGAACGTGCTGCGGTTTCCAGCGCCCGAACGGTTGTTGTCCCACCGGCGACAACCTTTCCGCCCGCTTCCTTCGCGGCATTAATCGCTTGAACAACATCAAGTGGCACGTGGCACCATTCACTATGGATTGGATGTTTATTTGGATCATCCTCGCGGACAGGGACAAATGTATCCAGGCCGACGTGGAGGGTAATCTTGACTATCTGAACGCCTTTATCTTCTATGGATGCAATTGTGTTTGGCGTGAAGTGCAATCCCGCTGTAGGTGCCGCGGCAGATCCAGGGTGTCTTGCGAATGTGGTTTGGTATTCGCTATTTTCTTCTAATGGCGTGTGGATATATGGGGGTAAGGGCATTTCTCCCAATCGATCCAAAATGGGGGTAATCGCTTCGGAGAAAACAACAACCCGCCGTGGTCCCCCGAGATCCTCTCGGATTTGCGCTTGCGGACCATTTAAGATCTGAAGCTTCCTACCGGGTTTAAGACCACTGCCTCCTACCATCACCTCCCATGTGAGGTCTCCCAACCGCTGCAGCAGCAAAACTTCCGCGCGCCCACCCCCGGGGATTTTCTGGGCTTTCAGTCTAGCGGGGATGACCCGTGTCTCGTTGAGCACCAGGACATCGTTCGCGTTGAGATAGTCGGGAAGCTGGTGGAAAATTCGATGCTCCACGTGACCATCTTCTCGATTAAATACGAGTAAGCGAGAGCTATCCCTTGGTTTCGCGGGTCTCTGGGCTATGCATTCTTCAGGGAGGAAGTAATCGAAATCCGTTGTTCGCACGGGTTACCGGTTAAGGAAACGGAGCAAGATATTGAGCGCTAATGTTAGCAGCAGGCTCAGGATGATTGATGTTGCCAGAGGGATGAAGCATGAGAATCCATCTCTTTCGATGTGAATATCCCCCGGAAGACGGCCAAGAGGGAGATCGAAACGACCCGCCAGCCATAAACCGATGCCGATGATGATAATTGCAAACCCGGCGAGAATAACCCAACGTGCGATAGTCGAGAGATCCATTATCCTTTGCCGCGGCTCATAGTTCCGGAAGGCGTGTCTGCGATGAGCCTTGATACGGCAATCCGAGATGCTCGTATGCTTTTGGTGTGGCAACGCGACCCTGCGGGGTGCGGTCGATAAATCCGAGTTGGAGCAGGTAGGGCTCGACGACGTCCATAATCGTGTCTGGCTCTTCGCTGATGGATGCAGATATGGTTTGAAGACCTACGGGTCCGCCATTGAACTTCCGAATAATTGTGTCCAGGACCCGGCGGTCCGAATCGTCCAGGCCGAGGTCGTCGATTTCCATTAAGGCCAAGGCTTGTCTAGCGATTTCTTGAGTAATTCGACCATCGGCTCGAACTTCTGCGAAGTCGCGGACCCGGCGAAGCAAACGGAGAGCGACACGTGGGGTCCCTCGTGCACGGCAGGCGATTTCTCTGATCCCTGGTTCGTCCATGCTCACGTGGAACACTTCAGAAGCTCTGCGCACGATCCCCACCATCGATTCCTCGTCATAGAAATCTAACCGGTGAATGGCTCCAAAGCGGGCTCGAAGAGGGGCGGTCAGAAGCGCAAGGCGAGTTGTGGCGCCTACGGTTGTAAAACGGGGAAGCTTCAGGCGAATTGAACGTGCACTTGGTCCCTTGCCAATTGTCAGATCGAGTGCGAAATCTTCCATAGCGGGGTAAAGGATCTCTTCGACCGCACGCCCGAGGCGGTGGATCTCATCGATGAAGAGGATGTCCCCTGCTTGCAGGTTAGTGAGGATTGCGGCGAGATCTCCGGCTCGTTCAATCGCTGGACCGGAGGTGATCTTCAAATTGACCCCCATCTCTATGCAGAGGATATGAGCAAGCGTCGTCTTCCCCAGACCTGGAGGTCCGTAGAAAAGGACATGATCAAGCGCCTCATTACGACCCTTTGCCGCCTCGATCAGAATTGAGAGGTTTTGCTTAACCCGGTCTTGCCCGATCATTTCGTGCAAGTAACGCGGTCGGATAGGGACTTCGTTATGATCATCCCCCCCTTGGTTGTCAGGGGACACGATTCGCTCCTCTTTTTCACTCACGATATCGATTATACAGGATGCTTGGTTTGCGCGAAATCAACTCAACAGTGATGGATATGCTAGTTATCTTCCCGAGCTATGAGCCTCACTAAGAAGTGTTCCGCGAAGATTGGGTCAACAGTGATCCCAAGCGGAAGGTAGACTTCTGGTGGAATACCAATGTCTGCCAGGTAGAGGTCGTAGGTGGAAGGATCAAGGCCGCGCTTGGGTAACGCCAGTGTGACCGTTCTGTCGGCTCGTATCGATACGCCCGGGCTTTCACCTGTCGTTGCATCAACACCAGAGGGGACATCCAATGCGACTACATTCTTTGCCCATCGGTTACTTGCTTCGATTAACAGTGCGGTGCTGCCGCGCGGCGCGCCTTGTAGGCTATAGCCGATCAATGCGTCGACGACAACGGTTGCTTCGGAGATCAACTTTTCTGAATCTTCTAGTCCTGCTGCGACAATCCCGGCTGATGAGAGGATCGCGAACTGCGCTCCCGCCGCTCCTTCCAAGGTCTCCGCAGGTCTCGTCATAAGGAGCTGGATCTCGAAACCTCGATTATGAAGGTGTCGGGCGCAGCAAAGGCCGCCACCTCCATTTCCGCCAGATCCGGCGAGGATTGTGATTTTTCCCGTTGTCCCACCGAATGCATCAATAATATGGGAGGCCAGGTTTCTTCCTGCGTTTTCCATCATTTGCAGAATGCCAAGCTGGAAATCCTGGACAGCAATTCGATCGACTTCTCGCATTTCGTTTTCTGTAACGGATGGAATTCCTCTTCCGTCTTCAGCGAGGAAAGTTGCTCGCATCTCACCTAACTCCATTTTGAGAGTCTTATCGATGCCGACTCTCATGACTAATCCCCCTCGAAGAACGCGTGTGGCGTCATGATCACAGGCGACTAGAGTTATTCCTGGTCTAGGAGGGTGTGAACCTGGGAACCGATTAAAAATACGGTTTCCGGATTTGGTTAACGAACCAGATTCATCTCTTTGTGATATTCAGTGAGAAAAATGATCTGATTTCCTTTTATAGCAAGACCAATTGCGTAGTTAGTATTTCACGACAGGAGGGAGTTTTTTTGCTTGGGTAACCCAGGATTTTACTTGTTTAGGAGAAGGAAGCCTGCGAACGAGGGCTTTCTTCTCATTAATCTCAATGAGTGCATCGTAAAGGTTCTCTGGTGCGCGATGACGGAGCTCTTTCACTGTATCCACACCGGCTTCTTCGAGGAGGTCGCTATATTCATCTCCTATCCCTTTTACACGCATAAGGTCAGCGAGATTTACCCACTCAAGGACAAGCTTCTCTGAGATTCCGGTCTCCTCCGCCAGATCCTTTCGCCCTCGTTTATCAACACCAATCTGGAGGAGCCGACCTGTAGATCGAACTCCTACCGCGTGTAGTTTCTTTGCAAACTTTGGCCCAATGCCTTCGATGTCAGTGATCTTCGCCATGCATTACTCCTCCTGTGTTTTCTAAGTAATAACCCGATGCATTCTAAAAGGCTATCGGATATTGGTCAATGCTTCTCTGGGTCTTGTTTACCCTAAACGTTGTCAACAATAGGTGGGAGAAGTAGAACTTGGGAACTGGTTGACGCCGTCTAGGTCCTTATCTATACTGATTGGTGTGCTCGTTTTCTTTGAAGCACCCCATGATTGGTTCTAAGATAAACCATTGAGAGCGAGCGCGGCGTGGCGTTAGCCAACACTGCGTAGCAGACAAATATTATCTGACCATTAGATTGGATGGAGGCATTCCCTGGCCATAGGAATTGGGCTGCGACATGTGAAGGCAGCACTGGAGCGTAAAGCCAGCGCTGTTCAGAACGAATTCATCCAGCTGAGTGAGCAGATGGATGATCTTGGGCGGCAGATACCGGATGCTGATGAAGAGGAGAAGAAAACGATTCGGGAGCAGCAGCAAGCCCTCCGTATTGAACAGCAGCAGATAGCAGAGAAGGTGAATCTCTGGCGACGGCGTGCGCGCGAAGTGACTCAACAGTCTGGAACAAGCAGCTTAAGAGCTTACCTGAATGACTTGCTTGAGTTAAACGAAGAGCTGGTAACTCCGGCTGTCCAAAATGCGTTAACCCTGTTGGATACCCCACCTGATGAGCGAGGCTTTGCTGAAGAGCAACCTACATTAACTCAACAAACTCCTGTTGGCCGCTTGCTTGAGCGTGCAAGAACTGAGTATGACCTACGTGTAAGCGACCCGGCGGTTCGGATGAAGGAAGCCATCGCCTTCGCCAATCGCGCTGGTATGGCTCAAGATGAGGACAGCATTGCTGAGATTGTAGCGGCGATGGATGATCCTGACCCGCTTGTGCGCGAATTAGCCATATTCACGACCATCCAGCTACTCCGATTCCGTGCGTTGCGTCTAGCTGACTTGGAGCAGGCACATGCCGCCGTCCAACAACTGACACAGATACCGCACCCGGCAATAGTCCCGGTGTTGATAGAGATCGTTGAGCAGCCCCGGGTGGGTTACATCCAGGAGGGTGACGAGTCCAAGCAAGTTGATAATAACCGGTCACGAATGGTAGCCTTATTGAAACTGGTTGAGTGGCATACTGCAGAGGCTCAGATTGCGCTTCAGAAATTGAAATTCGACCGTGACCCCCATATCGTGAAGGCTGCGCAGCGAGCATTAGAATTATTTCCTGAACGATGGAATGGAGAGTTCCCTGGCCAGAAGAATACGCCTGACACGGGAGGGTGACCACACATTTAACTAGATTTCTCTTGACACATATGGGTTATTCGATATAATTCCACTCGTAATCGTCGTGATAACCGATTTGTTGGTCGGCGTAGGAAGCGCTTGAGGTTAAAAGACGCCTCATGCGCTTGTTTTCGTTTGCACCCACAGTAGCACGTATGTTCGAATAAGATCGCCGATACATTTCAACCATCGCCACGCGCGAGGGAGTAGATTTGGTGGATTCTAAGGGATTTCGAGCGCTCCGAATTAGTCTGGCGTCACCGGAGACCATCCGTAACTGGTCACATGGTGAGGTATTAAAGCCGGAAACGATTAACTACCGCAGACTACGACCGGAGAAAGACGGTCTCTTCTGTGAGGCGATATTTGGGCCGCAGAAGGATTGGCAGTGCTATTGCGGAAAGTACAAGAACATCCGCTTCAAAGGGATTACTTGTGAGAAGTGTGGAGTCGAGATTACCCGCTCTTCTGTTCGCCGAGAACGGATGGGGCATATTGCTCTTGCCGCCCCGGTAGCACATGTTTGGTATACACGGCGGGTTCCATCCTATCTTGGATTACTCCTGGATATCTCCCGACGTAATCTTGACCGCGTTTTGTACTTCGCTCAGTACGTCGTCACATATGTCGACGAAGATGCGAGGAGTAAGGCGTTAAAGCGCATTGAGGAAGAGCTTAGTCTCCGGGCGAAAGAAGAGAAGGAAGCGCTTAAACAACGCCGGGCTGACATCAGAGCGGAAAAGAAAGATAGGCTTGCCGAACTCAGCAAGAGGAAGAAAGAGATACAGGCAGCCTATGATGAAGAGGTTGCGGAGGAAATTGCGCCAGTAATGCGCGAAGGGCAGCGTCTGGAGAGCAGCCTCTCCGACAAGCAGGGGAAGACCATCCGCAGTCCGATTCACTTCCAAGCTCTTGATGTAGCTATTGCCGAGAAAGGGGATGAGATCAATAAGGACCATCTTAAGAAGGTCCAAAAGGCGGTGAGATCCCACCTTGACACGATTGAATCGACTTTCAAGAAGCAGCGCGATCAAAAACTCGCAGACCTCAAGATGGATGTGGAAGCGGTAAAGGCAGACACAGCCCTTGCACTCTCTCAAATTGAAGACACCATCATTGACGAAGGGGTCGAGACATTTGAGCAACTAGAAGAAGATCGTGAAGAGTTGCTTAGCATTCACCAGATGCTTTTCCTGGGCGAGACGCGTTACCGTGAACTGAAGTCGAAGTGGGGACAGGTCTTCCGAGCGGATATGGGCGCGGAATCTTTCTTTGAAATTCTCCAGCATATCGATTTGGCTCAACTTGCTGAAGACCTGTGGACTGAAGTGCGTACCACGCGCAGCAAGCAGCGCAAGAAGAAAGCGACAAAGCGTCTCAAGGTTGTCGAAGCTTTTCGGCGATCTGGTAATCAACCCGAATGGATGGTAATGACGATATTGCCTGTCATTCCTCCAGATCTTCGACCGATGGTCCAGTTGGACGGGGGTCGGTTTGCGACCTCTGATCTCAACGATCTCTACCGAAGAGTGATTAACCGAAATAATCGTCTAAAACGTCTTGTGGAGCTGGGCGCTCCAGATGTGATTGTCCGCAATGAGAAGCGGATGCTTCAAGAAGCGGTTGATTCTCTGATCGATAATTCACAACGCGGTAAAGCACTGTCACGTCGAGGCAGGCGGGAATTGAAGTCCTTGAGCGATATGCTAAAAGGAAAGAAAGGCCGCTTCCGCCGCAATCTGCTCGGTAAACGCGTAGATTATTCAGGCCGCTCAGTCATTGTGATCGGACCGGATCTCAAGCTATTTCAGTGTGGTTTACCAAAGACAATGGCTCTCGAACTTTATCGACCTTTCGTGATATCCAAGTTGGTGGCTTATGACTTCGCCGCGAATGTGAAGGGCGCTAAGCGAATCATCGAACGAGAACGCCCCGAGGTATGGGGTGTCTTAGAGGAAGTAATTAAGGATCGCCCCGTTCTACTCAACCGGGCGCCAACGCTCCATAGACTTGGTATTCAAGCTTTTGAGCCGGTACTCGTTGAGGGGAAGGCAATCCATTTACACCCACTTGTCTGTGCTGCATTCAACGCGGACTTCGACGGTGACCAGATGTCGGTTCACCTTCCTTTGTCTCAACAGGCGGTTACCGAAGCTCGAGAGTTGATGCTTTCCTCAGTCAATCTTCTTAAACCCGCAGATGGCGAACCGGTTGTCGGCCCCACAAAAGACATGGTCCTCGGTGTTTATTACCTGACGATGATTAATGAGGGCAAAGAGCATGTAGGCGCTGGTAAAGCTTTCTCTGACATGGATGAGGTGGAAATGGCGTATGCCCTCGACCAGGTCAGCATCCATGCCCCGATTAAACTTTCCGCTGCGACCTGGTACGACGAGAACGACGAGCGCTTAGCAACGCAAGAGGAGCGTATCATTGACACCACGGTCGGGCGCGTAATCTTCAACCGGATACTCCCTGAAGAACTTCAGTTCGTCAACCGGGTTCTTGACAAAGGGGCTATTCAGGATCTTGTAGGAGACGTCTACAGGTTCTTACACGAAGATGGTACTCCTGAGGTTGTTGACGCGATCAAAGACATTGGATTTGCTTATGCAACCAGATCTGGGACGACGATCGCTATTTCAGATATCACGGTTCCATCATCGAAACAGGAGATCATTGCGACAACTCTCGAACAAACAGAAGCAGTTCGAATGGATTACCGCCGTGGACTCCTGACAGAACAGGAACAGACAGAGAGGATTATCGATCTGTGGCAGAAAACTACGGCGGCTGTTGCCGAAGCGGTTGAGGAATCCATGGATCCGGCCGGGAATCTAAGCATGATGGCGATTTCTGGCGCCACGAAAGGCGGGTTCGGTGCGATTACGCAGCTCGCCGGGATGCGCGGTTTGATGGCGGATCCAGCAGGCCGAATTATCCCCTTACCTATCCGTTCAAGTTTCCGAGATGGATTAACTACGTTGGAATATTTCATCTCGACTCACGGCGCCCGAAAGGGTCTAACGGATACTGCCCTCAGGACTGCAGATGCTGGATATCTGACCCGACGTTTGGTGGATGTAGCCCAGGATATGATCATCAACGCCGAGGATTGTGAGACGGAGAAAGGAATCTGGATACGGCGGTCGGATGATGTTGCCGGTCAGGAGTTCGCCCCACGCCTATATGGACGATTTGCAGGGAGCAAAATAGTCGATCCTGATACCGGCGAAGTGCTTGTCAAAAAAGGTGCCCTGATCAATCTTGAGTCTATTAAGACAATAGCAGAGTCTGGTGTTCAAGAAGCTTTCGTTCGTTCACCTTTGACCTGTGAGCTGCAATTCGGGATGTGTCAGCAGTGTTACGGTATGGATCTTGGCCGAGGTAACGTGGTTGAGCTTGGATCAGCCGTCGGCATCGTCGCGGCGCAGTCGATCGGTGAGCCAGGAACGCAGCTCACGTTGCGCACGTTCCACACGGGCGGTGTTGCTGCGGGGGGAGACATCACAACGGGTCTACCGCGTGTTGAGGAGTTGTTTGAAGCGCGGAAGAAACCTAAGGGTGAAGCTGTGATCGCTGAGATTGCAGGAACGATCCAGGTTCTTAGCCCTGAGGTTCCGGATGGCCCCCGGGTGGTTCATGTCGTCAATAGTGAATTGATCAAGGATGAATATAACGTCCCCGGCAATTGGTCGTTGCGTGTAGAAGATGCAGACGAGGTCGAAGCAGGAGCTCTTATCGCAAAGCGCGGCGAATCAGAGATCATCGCCAGCCACGCAGGACGGGTGCACATCAAGGGCCGAAAAGTCATCGTCTCTTACGATCTCCTGGAAGAGGAAGCCTATGACATCCCCGCAAGTTCACGTCTGCTTGTGAAAGAGGGGGACAAGGTCGAGGCGGGCTTCCAGATCACTGAAGGATCCTTGAATCCTCACCGCATCTTAAGCATTCTTGGACGGGAGGCATGCGAGCTTTATTTGTTGACCGAAGTTCAGAAGGTCTACCGCTCTCAGGGACAGAATATCAATGATAAGCATTTCGAGGTCATCACTCGTAAGATGCTTTCTAAGGTTCAGATCACGAATCCAGGCAGTACGGATCTGCTTCCGGGCGATCTCATCGATCGATATTACCTGCAGAGGATGAATGAGCAAGCGTTGAAAGATGGGGGGCAGCCGGCGAACGCCATGCAAGTTCTACTTGGGGTAACTAAAGCTTCGCTGAGCACCGAATCCTTCCTCTCGGCTTCGTCATTCCAGCATACGATCAAAGTGCTGGCAGGTGCAGCAATCGAGGGTAAAGTCGACTACTTACGTGGTCTAAAAGAAAACGTGATCATCGGCAAGCTGATTCCGGCCGGCACAGGCTTCCCTGGCACAGAAGTCGCTCTACACGATGAGAGAATAGACGGGGAATTCGAATCCTCCCCTGAATCATCGCCTGAGGAAGAAGCCGTTGAAGCAGAGGTAGCCGCAGCCGATTAATTGGAACGGTTGTCTTTAAAACTAATCGTTGACAGGTTGATAACACACTCGTTATAATGCTACGTCTGCCCCAGCGCATAGACGTTGGGGCGGGTGTATGAATCCCCAACTTCCCCGCCGGCCGGCAGTTGCCATAGCGATTGCTGCGGGTGCGGTGGTGAAGCGAAGCTGGAGGAAGTGAATGAAGTACGCAATCGTAAGTTCCGGCGGTAAGCAATATATCGCCCGGGAAGGGGAGCCCATTGAAGTCGATCGGCTGCAGCTGGATATTGGCAAACCGGTTGAGTTTAAGGAAGTGCTCCTTGTAGTAGATGGCTCTACGATTAAAGTCGGCACGCCGCTGATCAAAGGGGCTTCAGTTAAAGGCAAAGTGCTCGACCAGGTAAAAGCCAAGAAGATCATCGTCTTCAAATATATCCCGAAGGAACGTTATCGTCGCAAGAAGGGTCACCGGCAGCAATACACGCGCGTGTCCATCGACAAAATAACACTGGCGTCGGCTGCAAAGAAAGCAACGAGCAAAAAAGAAGCAGACAAAGCGGACAAGCCCCCCGCGAAGACGACCACGAAGAAGGCTGCTTCGACAGCGAAGAAAAGTACAGCAAAGGCTTCCAAAAAGGAAACCGGAACCAGCAAGGAAAAGAAGGCAACCAAAGCTAAGTCAACATCGACAAAGACTAGTTCCAAAAAACCTTCTACTGGTAAAAAATCTACGGCAAAAAAATAGTGTAGGGATGAGAGAATGGCACATAAAAAAGGCGGCGGCTCAGTCCGCAACGGACGTGACAGTCACTCCAAACGGCTAGGCGTGAAAAAATTTGGTGGCGAGCGTGTGCGATCCGGAAATATTCTGGTGCGCCAACGCGGAACCCGCATTCACCCTGGGCTGAACGTAAAACGTGGCAAAGATGACACACTATATGCTGTCGCAGAAGGGCTTGTCCACTTCGATTTCGTTCGCAAAGGACGCAAGCGCGTTAACGTAGTCACAGAATAAGCACTCAATATCACGTGGTAGGAACAGATCGGTGCAATTGCCGCCGGATCTCGATTATCAAGTGATGATGGTTTGGCTCCTATTTGGTGAGGTTGAAATCTGATGAAAGAAAATATCCATCCGAAGTATTTCCCCAACACGACGGTCGTTTGTGTATGTGGCAGCACATGGCAGACTGGATCTACTGTTGAATCGATTCACACTGATGTCTGCTCAAAATGTCACCCTTTTTACACGGGCGAGCAGCGCATTGTTGATACAGAAGGGCAGGTTGATCGCTTCTACAAGAAACTCGAAGCGCGGCAGCAGCATATTGTGGATACAGAAACCCGTGAAGCTGCGAAAACGTCACCAGACCTTCTCATCACAGAATTGGAACTTAGCGCTCGTGCGGAGTCGTCACTAGCAAAAGCAGGCATCCTGGATGTCGGCAAAGCGATTGAGATGATGGCAGACGGCGATCAGGCCTTACTTGATATCGATGGTTTTGGGCGAAAGAGCCTTGCGGATCTGAAGCGAGCCTTAAAAAGGCGTGGTTTCGAATTGCCAGAGGCTGCACTAGAACCGCAGGTTTAGAATTTCAAACTTGCTCAAATATTAGGCTGGTGTAAACTCAGGGCAGGTGTGAAAGCACCTGCTCATTTTCTTTGGTTAAGGAGTAAATAGAACCTATGCGCCACCAAACAGGAAGCGTGGAAGTTGTCACAGGATCAATGTTCTGCGGGAAGACTGACGAGATGATTAGAAGGTTAAGGCGCGCGGTTATCGCCCGGCAGAAAGTCCAAGTCTTTAAACCGAGTATTGATACGCGTTACGCTACCGAGAAACTCGCATCTCACGCTGGAACAGAATTTGAAGCCACCCCCGTTCAAGATCCAGAGCAAATCCGCGATCTTATGGAAGAGGGCACAACCGTAGTGGCGATCGATGAAGCACAGTTCTTTTCCGAGAGAGTGTGCGAAATTGTCCAAGAATTAGCGGCAGCCGGTCTACGCGTGATCGTCGGCGGTTTGGATACCGACTTTCGGGCGGAACCTTTCGGTTGTATGCCGAAGTTGATGGCACAGGCGGAACGTGTGGATAAGCTGCACGCAATTTGCATGGTCTGTGGAGGAGCGGCATCACGTACTCAGCGGTTAATCAACGACGAACCCGCGCATTACGATGA
>JAUWFP010000191.1 GCA_030606845.1 Anaerolineales bacterium
ATCCACGCCGTCCTTTTTTGGACACACTCGGTCGTGGGTTTTCTCTTTGTCGTCAGCCTTCCTTTTACAAAACTCAGGCACATTGTCTCGGGCCCTCTAAACATCATCCTTAGACCGTTTCGCCCATTGGGAGAACTGGGCACAATCGAAGACTTGGAAACAGCCGAGGTCCTTGGCGCGGGCGAAATCGCCCAATATCCATCGGTCTCTCTGTTGTCATTTGACGCCTGTACGCAATGCGGTCGGTGTGAGGACGTATGCCCAGCAACCATCAGTGGTATGCCGTTCTCGCCGCGGGAGTTGATCGACACGCTTCAAGCGTCCATGCACAGCACCTTGATGGGGGAGAATGGGAATTCGTCCGACCCGCTGCTCGGCGGTTTTATCGATAAGGAGTACCCCTGGTTGTGCACAACCTGCGGCGCCTGCCTGCACGCATGTCCCCTGTTCATCGATCCTGTTTCCGCAGCGATTGAAATGCGGCGCTACTTGACGCTTAGCACCGGGGAGATCCCCGGGTCGATCGGTGAAACCTTGATGCAAATGGAGCGCCGGGGAAATCCCTGGGGGCTGCCTCGTGAGGAGCATGCGCCCTGGGCGAAGGAGACGGGAATACGCGTGCTCCAACCCGGTGATGAAACGGACATCCTGCTCTTCATCGGCTGCGCCTACGCCTACGACAGTAGAAATCACGCTGCCGGCCGTGCTCTAAGCAAACTGCTTCAAGAAGCGGGCGTCGATTTCGCCATCCTGGGATCTGCTGAAGGGTGCTGCGGTGAAACTGCGCGCAGGATGGGCCACGAGCATCTCTTCCAGGTGATGGTGGAAGAGAACATGGCCGCGTTCAAAGATGTACGCTTTAATCGTGTGGTGTCGGCCTGTGCGCACTGCTTTAATACACTTAAAAACGAATATCCTCATTTCGGCGCCGACTTCGAGGTCAACCATCATACAGAACTGCTCGCCGAGCTCGTAGCCAGCGGGCGCTTGCAGCCGAAGACGCAAGCCGACGGAAGCACCTTCACCTATCACGACTCCTGCTACATCGGGCGCTACAACGAGATCTACGATGAGCCCCGACAGGTATTGGATAGCATTGAGGGATTGCAGAGAGTGGAGATGCCGCGCAACCGTGAAAACGGATTCTGCTGCGGTGGTGGCGGCGGGCATATGTGGATGGAGACCGATCCAAATACCCGCATCAACCAACAACGCCTTTCAGAAGTCGTTGACCAGGCGAAGGCAGATGTCGTCGTCACTGCATGCCCCTATTGTCTGATCATGTTCGACGATGCAATCAGCAGCAAAGGCATGGGCGAGAAGGTAACTGCAATAGACATCGCCGAAGCGCTCTCCGGGAAAAAGGCACCTTAACGCACGCTCACCGTATTCTGAGAGCGGACCAGGGTCAAATTCGGCATCCTTCTATGCAACGAATTCTTGTCAGGACAATGTTCCTGGTCCACTCTTGTCATCTCTACTATTTCCCTGAAGGAATCTATAAAATCCTTGCCTAAGCCTTCTATATCCCCTCCATTGGGGTAACATTATGATGGAAGACCCCTTCGCTGAGTTGTGGATTTCATGATTGTCACAGTTCCAATAATGGCCTATGTTTACAGCTCATCCAGCTATAGTGTCATGGGAGAGAAACCGTGCACCGGCGTTCCTTGAGTTCATACGAGAGCATTGAAGCACAGTTGGTGTTTGGAGATTCAATCGCTTACGAACGGGTGACGATCATCGAGGAAGTTGCTTGGCCCAACTGGGTAGGTCGTATTGGTTCCTGGCTTTTGAGAACCGAGACGTCAACAAACAACGCCGTCGCGCTCGGGAGTCATCTCTACTTCCCCAAACGTCTGCCCACAGACAACCCGGCTGACCCCGCCGGTTCTTTAAACGACATGGCCTGGTTGATCCATGAACTCACACATGTCTGGCAGTACCAGCGCTTCGGGTTGACCTACTTAACCCAGGTCATGTGGGCTCATTTTCGTGATAGGTCAGAAACCTACAACTACGGCTTTGAGCCAGGCTTAAGAAAAGCGCTCACACGAGGCGGACACCTCGAAAATTTTAACCGCGAACAACAAGGGGAGATCGCAAGGCACTATTACTACCGGTTGAAAGAGGGAAAAAATGTCTCCGCCTGGCTGCCGTTTATCGCGGAGTTCCAGTCCAGTAGATCATCAACAGCATAGTGAGGGTTGTGAGCGCAAATTACTCGTTAAAAAGCTCCCCGACCGAACGCCCTTCATGCGCTCTGATGATTACCTCACCGAGCAAAGGGGCCACGGATAGTACCGTCATATTGGGAAGAATTTTCTCTTTCGGGATCGGCAGGGTATTCGTCGTAACAATCTCTTTGATCGGCTTCTCACTGAGTTCATCAACAGCGGAGTCAATGAGCAGCGCGTGGGTGAAGCTCAAATAAATATCCTTTGCGCCATTTTCCTTCAGGATATCCACTGCTTCACAAACTGAACCTGCTGTAAGAACTTCATCGTCCACCAGGATAACATCCCGATCTTTAACGTCACCGATGATCGTTGTCGAACGCGCGCGTGGATGATCTCCCTGGCGGCGCTTCTCGACGAAGGCCAGCGGAAGCCCTAACTTCTCAGCGAAGTTGCGGCCTTTTTTCGCAAAGCCCAGATCGACAGTGGCAACAACTCCATTCTGGATATCTTTCTCCAAGAAGTAGTCGCTAAGAATGTGGAAAGCAGTTAGGACATCCCCGGGGATGGAGAAGAAACCCTGAATTTGCCCTGCGTGAAGGTCAATCGTCATGTATCGATCCGTGCCTGCTACCTCAATCATATCTGCGACTAATCGCGCAGTGATAGGCACTCGCGGTTGATCTTTTTTATCGGACCGAGCGTAGGCCATATAAGGGAAAACCGCCGTGATACGTCCTGCGGAATCCCGCTTCAGGCAGTCGATCATGATCAACATTTCCATGATGTTGCGATGTACTGGAATGTCCATCGATTGGATCAGATACACATCCTGACCGCGGATGCTGCCCCGCAGTTTGATAAAGAGGTTCTCGTTTGGGAATTGGACGAGGTCGTACTCCTCCAGCGGAACCCCGATATACTCGCTGATCTCTTTAGCCAGGGCGGTTGAGCCCGATCCTGAGAAGAGTTTGATGTCGCCATATCCAAATCGATCTCCCATCCTAGCCCTCGCCTTTCTCTATGCTCTTCCATTCCGCGCATAGAATGCCCATAATCACCACATCGACATACCGACCATCTATGAAATGGTCCTGACGCAGCCGACCCTCTTCAACGAACCCTATCTTCTTATAAACCTGGATAGCGCGCAAATTGGTCTCGAATACCCGCAGAACCACCCGATTGAGATTTAACGTATCAAACGCGTGGCGTAGAAGTGCGCGCACGACGTCGGTTCCAAAGCCCTGATCCCAGGAAGATTTATCGCCGATTATGATTCCCAATTCCATTCGTCGGGATTGCGGCTCAAAGTCAAATAAACCGCAGCCACCAACATGGGTCCACTCCTCCCCTTTATGAACATCGATTGACAGGCTGTGCTCGATGGGGTCCTGTTTGAGCATCCCCTCATACCATTGTTCTTCTTCAACAAGGCTCATCGGCATGAAGAGTGAGATCCCGACTCTCACCTCAGGATCATGGAACCACTCCACGAAATGTGGAAGATCCTCGCGCTCAACCGCCCGAAGACGAATCCGCTCGCCGAAGATCACAAGTTCTCCCCTTTCAATAGCTCCTCAATGGCTTGCGCTGGGGATCGTTCCCTATCGACTACCATCTGAACTATATCTTCAAATCGCCCATCCGGCCGCCCTTTTAGAAAGCGTTTTACAAGCTCGTCGCGCAATAGCGATTCCATCTGCGAGCGGACACGTTTGCCCTCCCGAATTTCCCACCCCCCGCTGGTCGTTAGATATTCCCTGTGAGCAAATATCCTATCAGCCAGATCCGGCATCCCCTCCCCCTTGATCGCCACGGTCTCCAGCACTGGTGTCTCCCATGAACTTTTTCTCCCGCCTCCGACTCGACCTTCAACAGCGGCATGGGCATTGGCTGAACCAGACATTTCCAGTGATAGACGGAGCGTCGCGACGGTAGTATCCGCGCCGGGCATATCAGCCTTATTTACGACGAGGATGTCGGCGATCTCCAGAATCCCCGCTTTGTTCGCTTGAATTGCATCGCCCATGCTCGGCACCTCGATCACGACAGTTGTGTGAGCATTAGATGCTATATCAACCTCAGCCTGACCTGCGCCAACGGTTTCAATCAAGATGATCTGGAAGCCAGCAGCGTCAAGAGCCAGTCCAACTGCAGACGTTGCCCGCGCCAGCCCTCCCAACGCGCCGCGGCTCGCCATGCTGCGAATGAACACACCCGGATCGCCGGCGAGATCCCGCATGCGAATACGATCGCCGAGTATCGCGCCCCCCGAGAACGGGCTGCTCGGATCGACGGCGACAATTCCCACGCGCGGAGGTGTGTCTTCACCGGGCATCGGTCGTTTTCGCAGGTGGAGTGCAAGTTGATTTACGAGGGTAGATTTACCAGTGCCTGGGGCGCCTGTAATTCCCACAATATGAGCTTGCCCTGTGTGAGGATATAGCGCTCCAAGGGTTTCGAGCCCTTCCGGCGATTCATTTTCAATCTGTGTGAGGAGTCGTGCTAAGGCAAGTCGATCGCCTTGTAAGATGAGGTCAGTCGATGTCATTCGCCTCTACACCGGCAAGATCGAATACGGTG
>JAUWFP010000289.1 GCA_030606845.1 Anaerolineales bacterium
GGAGAACCTCGTGGCGGCGCGCTTGCTCAATTGAGTATCGGTCGAGATACTGCATCAACAACGGCCGCGGACCAACCAGACTCATCTCCCCACGCAGCACGTTGAACAGCTCGGGGAGTTCATCGAGGCTGAGACTGCGCAAAAACCTGCCCAGACCCGTCATCCGCTCTGCGTCAGACAGTAAGTGTTCACTAGAACCTCGCTCATCTGTCATCGTGCGGAATTTATAAACATAGAAAGGCTCGCCGGCTTTGCCTGGCCGCCTCTGACGAAAAATCACCGGGGATCCCAGAAAAATGCGCACAAGCACCCCAATGAGCGCCAACAGAGGGCTGATTAGAACGAGACCGGGAAGTGTCAGAATCAGATCAAATAAGCGCTTGCTCAGCGGAACGCCAGGGGGAAGAAGCTTAGCCGTCATCCACGACTCCTGTCCCAATTTCCGCTGCCGCACCATCTGCGGAGCGTCCGTTCCCATTTGCAGCTATTGTTTCCATGATGAGTGCCATCTTTGCGGCGAGGTGCTGGCGATCGAAATCACCTTCGACACAGCGCCTGCCGGCCTGCCCCAGTTTATCGGCGAAAACAGGATCCGCTGCAAGCCGCATCACCGCTTCGGCGATAGCCTCGGGGTCTCCAGGCTGCGCGAACAGCCCTGCATCCGCATCCTCAACCACCCGGCGGATAACCCCATCGATGGCCAGGACAACGGGAAGGCCGGCGGCCATATAGTCGAAAACCTTGTTGGGATACGTCGTCTTATACGCATCTACCGCAAGAAGAATGGCCAGCCCGGCATCCGCCTGAATAAGCGTCGCAGCAATTTGGTCTTTGGGTATTGGCGGCAGGAAGTGAAGGGTGCGCAACTTCATACTCTCCGTAAGCGCCATCAGATTGGCCTTCTCTTTGCCATCGCCGAGGAATACAAAATGGATGTCTTCTTCGTTCTGCAGGAGCTCTGCGGCCTTCAAAGCCGTTTCCAGGTCGTTCGACATCCCATGAGCTCCCGCATAGATGACCAGGAAACCCCCCGGTAACCCTAATTCGCGCCTCAAGGTTTGATCTTTCGCTTTTCGTTCAAACATGGCCAGATCAACACCATTTGGGACGACTTCCACCTGCTGAGCGCCCCGTGAACGCACATGCTCGACAAACCCTGGAGAATTGACGACAACTCGATCCGCACGACGATACAGCCCTCGCTCCAGCCACTCAGAGAGGCTGATGAGAAGCGGATTTGTCAACACACCGACGGCAACGGCGAAGGAGGGCCAGAGATCGCGGACTTCGAGCAGGAAAGGCTTACGCTTAAGCCCCGCAATCCATCGAGCGGTCACAGCCTGGAAAATCGGTGGGGTCGTACCCCACACCAGATCGACATCCGCTACACGCAAGCCTGTCCAGAATGAGACCACCATGAAGCTGAGGAAGCTCAGTATTCGGTGCAGAAAGGAGCGATGCCATCCGGAATAACTTCGACAGCGAAGGATCTCCACACCAACATCGTCCACTTCACACGAGAGCCAGCCTCCGTCAGCCACGGTTCGACCCGTTAGGTAGCTCACCTGGCTGGCGATGATGGTCACGCGATGACCACGGCGGACAAGCTGGCGAGCGAACTCATGATGACGGGTGCCGCCCGGCTCGTTAATTGCGGCAAAGGCCTGATGGATCAATAGGATGTGCACGCTACGTTTCCACGCTCATGCCACGATATTCAACACCGGAGAGCGCCGGCCGCCCCATCTCTGGATCCAGCCAGCCAATGTCGAGGTCCTCCATGACCGTCTTATCAAACACCCATTTTGTAACCCCGCGCATTGGCAGCTGAGCATGGGCGCTTCTCAACCAGAGCAGCGCCGGCTGCTTCAACGCATAAGTCGGAGCATACCAACCACAAACTCTCGAATCCGGCACAAGCTCTTCCCCAGCCATTAATTCACCTGCCCGGTAAAGCGCGTATCTATCATGGATCCCCTCTGCTTGAATACTCACCTTTGCCCCCTGTAAATCCAAAGAAAGTGTGCGCTCATCCATATCAAAGGGGATATCGGGGAGGTTCCAGCCAATCCGAACTGCCGTCTCCCCGACTCCCAGAATATCGTCAACAACCATCCATAGTCGATCTTCAACACGTAAAATTGTTCGTTGGTGGGCCGTATGTTCGCGACTCCGGTATTGATGCATCGCTGAAAGGATCTCCAGGCATCCGTCATTTGAGCGCCAACGCCCGAGAAGTCTGGCGTCACTCCATCTCAACCAAAGGAATCGACCCGCGCGCAGCATCGGATCATACCCATCGATCAGGGCTGTGTTATGACACCAGGCGCCCATAAATGCATTATTCCAAGGGTAATCGGCGTTGTAAAGATACGTCCCGGGATCGCGTGCCAGGTTAATCCCTCCCCACCACAAATCAAAGTGGAGTTGGTCACTATGCCCGGGGCGACTGTGGAATTGCGCCGCGCGCAACATCCCCCGGGATTTCTGGCCGCTCATTACATAGATCCCTGATTTATTGAAATCATCAGGGTGCACACCCTCCTGATCTCCAGGTGCCTCGTTCCGACGAGAACTTTCTTTGCGCTGCCCGGCTTCATCCATTGAAGTGTCGTCTCTAACGACATCCAGTCCAAGCCAGTGTGCCAGTTCATCCCACCTACCCCGAGGGAAAATTGGAACACCCAGAACTGTCAACGCCGCGGCCTGCAGCGTGGGCCGGAAATCCCCGAACGGACAAACGCTCAGCGGGAGCAGGAGCGCACCGTCGTTAGGTCCCCAATTGGGAACATTTCCCGTCGCTGGATCCACAACCGCGGTGAGCCAATGCGTCATTCTGCGCACGGCATCTACGGACGTCTCGGGCAAGGGGTCCCCCTCAAGCTCAGCCAAGCTCACAGCCCAGATCCCCGCTTGCAGAGCAAGACGGTGGTAATTCATCGATTGCTGGATATATCCGCCATCAAGAAATACCTGCCCCTCGAGCGCCTGCACAATAAATTGCCGCCCGAGGCGTTTCCATTTTTCGGCATCCTTGAATTCCGGGAAAAGCGCACCCGCTGTATAGAGCGCGAGCGCTTCGACAAGCAGGTGGTTGTTATCTTGCGCACGGGCATAGAGAAGCGTCACCGGGATGCGGTCCGCGTGCACGGCGATCATCGTCGCTAGTTCCGCCAGATCATCGCCTCGGTTCCGAAGCGCCTGGTTGAAGGCATAAAATGAAAACACCAGCGCGAGCAAACGGATGGCGATCTCCTGACCCGAGTGCCAGTTCAAGCCT
>JAUWFP010000278.1 GCA_030606845.1 Anaerolineales bacterium
ATGAGACCGTAACTTAAATTAATCATCTTTTCCCAATTTCCTAATTACGCGGGCGGGAACGCCCGCGGCCAAGCTCCAATCTGGGACATCTTTCGTCACAACAGAACCAGCGCCTGTGCGTGCCCCGCGTCCGATTTTAAGCGGAGCAACGAGCATCGTATCGCTGCCGATGAAGACGTCTGCCCCGATCTCTGTATGGTGTTTATTTTTCCCATCGTAGTTGCAGGTGATCGTACCCGCTCCAATATTGGTGTTTTCGCCAATGTGCGCATCACCAATGTAAGAGAAGTGGCCCAGCTTAACCCCAGCCTCAAGCCGACTGTTTTTCACCTCACCGAAGTTCCCCATATGCACACCGCGGCATAGGTGTGCGCCTTCACGCAAATGAGCGAAGGGTCCGATCTCAACTTCTTCTTCAAGAATCGCCCCCTCAACAACCGATGCTTCGATTCGAGAGCTGTTCCCCACGTCCGAACTGCGGATTATGCTATTTGGCCCAATACGACAGTCCTCGCCAATGCTTGTAATTCCTTCGAAATGCGTGTTGGGGTGGATCACGGTGTCCTGTCCGATCTGCACATCAAGGCCGATATACGTCGTTTCCGGATCGATAATCGTCACGCCTTCTTCCATCCATCTGCGGTTAATTCGCAACCGCACGGCGTGCTCGGCCTCTGCCAGATGCTCGCGCGTGTTTATTCCGATAACCTCATCTGGGCTTGCAACGCTGACACTCTCAACCGTTTGGTCCTGCTCGACAGCGAGGGAAACCATATCCGTGAGGTAATACTCACCTTTCGGTGAAAGCGGAAGCTTGGAGATGTTTTCCCACAACCAATCGGCACGGAAAACATAGGCGCCGACATTCAATTCGCGGATGGCGCGCTCCTCTGGCGACGCATGAAGCTCCTCAATGATCCCCTGTATCTTCCCCGATGCATCGCGCTTAATCCGCCCGAAACCACGCGATTCCTGCACATCAGCTGTCAGGATCGTGAGCGGACCAGAGTTCTCGCTCTGGCAGGTGATGATACGTTCGAAGGTGTCCGCTCGAAGCAGCGGCATATCCGCATGCGCAACCAGGATCAAATCGGTCTTGCCCTCCAAGGACTCGCGCACCTGCATGACCGCATGCCCCGTCCCAAGACGCTCTGTTTGCTCAATGAATAGGCATTTGCCATCCGCCTGACGCTGCACTTCTTCACTTGCAGGGCCGACAACCAGGTAAGGCTTCCTCTTCGTTGCCTGGCTGCAAGCTTCGATCGACCAATCAACCATGGGAACGCCGGCAAGTGGATGGAGAACTTTTGGAAGCCGTGATTTCATGCGAGTGCCCAGACCAGCAGCCAGAAGTACTGCCTCACACTTCATAATTCTCTCCTCCTGGATTTCTGGATGCGAAGACGACCGTCCAGCTTCGAGCGCTCGACAGGCGATCCAATGAAAATACCTTTATCAAGTGAGTTCTCTCTAATGGGGGGTCGTCTTCTTCTACTGGGTTCAATTTCTTATGTCAATCTCTGGCTGGGGCGCCAGGATTCGAACCTGGATCCTCGGATTCAAAGTCCGGTGTGCTGCCGTTACACTACGCCCCACTATTCCCGCTTCGAGGCGGGTGCCACGCATTTTATCACATGCGCCAGAGGAGCCACAATGAGAATGTGAACAGCGCGTCTGATGCAAATGGAAAATCATTTTAATAGGTGACTATCTCCTCAAGGGAACGGTAACCTTAACTATCTATTCAGATCAGTCTGCATCTTCTGGAAGTATGCCCTCATCGAGCGCTTCTTCGTATGTCAGTATATCTCCATTCTCGCTCTTCGTTTTGGGCGCATCTGATACCGCTTTATCCCAGAATTGCTCTGCCTCTTTGGGGTCAATTTTTCCCGCTTCTTCACTAATGTCCTTTTTCTCATCTTCCATAATCTCTCTCCCTGTCCGAAAGCCGGTCTTCAGGAGCAAATCTAGGATAGACCTTCCGCAGCGGATAATTCCAGAATGATCTGCGGCGCTTTCATCGTGAGGATTGTAGCAGGACCGGCAGGTGTAAGCAATTGCTCTTGGCGAGCCCCGCACCCCCTTCCGAATGGCTCGTAATGCAATCCATATACACTCGAGTTCCAAAGCCGGGCTCTGCCCAATCCGCATTAGATTGCGTTTCAATGGGATAAAGAGTCCGAGATAACGATATTTCCACATATCCGGATTTGCATGGTTGGTTTGAACTGAGAGCTTGATGTTTGATCCGGGGGGTGTGGGGGAGTGGAGTCCCCCACAGTCCCCTCGCGTGCATCCCCGAAGCAGAGCGGAGGGGGCATTGGGGGATTTAGGGGGAAAATATTAAGTTGATCCCAATGACTTCAGTGATGTAGACGGAAAGAGAGTAATGCCTTTTTTCTTACCCCCCCGATCGCCCCCCTATGGGGGGCTGCGGGGGACCAGTTCATCGTCCCCCGCACCCCCTTCCGAATGGCTATTCGTGCAATCCATATACGCCCGAGTTCCAAAGCCGGGCTCGGTCCAATATGCTCTGTATTGCGCCTCACTGGAAGGAAAGAAAATCATCATATCTTCATTGGTCTATCTATTCGTTCATACGCGTAAACCTCAAAGCGCAGGAAAAGCCAGATGCCGGAAGCAGAGCTTCCGCACTCCACATAGTTTCAATTCTTCAATCCACTACGAGACCCCTAATGACTACTGAGGAAAGGATCAACCGCGTTCAGGGCTCGAGAGAGGTGGTTCATGTCCCGGTGCCGATTCATACAGCCAGCAGCGAATGCTGTGTTCGGGACTGAAAGGCTGCAGCGAAGGAGATTTCAGCTCACAAATCTCTAACCCATACTCGATGCGTGCTTTGCAGCGTGGCGCATACCGGCATCCTGTGGGGAGATTTCCCGGATCCGGCGGTGAACCAGGGATTGAAGGGAGCGGCCCTTCATCCAATCCTTTCGGGATGGAGGCGAGTAAGCCTTGTGTATAAGGATGCAGTGGTCTTTCGTAAAGCTCCTCTGCTTCTGCCTGCTCGATGATTTGCCCGGTGTACATCACGGCGACAAAGTCTGCCATCCCGGCGATCACTGCCAGATCATGGGTGATCAAGAGGATCGCCGTCGAATGCTCCACCCTCATCTCGCGCATCAAATCGAGGATCTGCGCCTGAATCGTCACATCGAGTGCTGTCGTGGGCTCATCAGCGATGATGAGTTCCGGTTCCAGAGCGAGCGCCATGGCAATCATGACCCTCTGCGCTTGGCCGCCAGAAAGTTCATGCGGGTAGGCATGGACGCGATCTGCTGGGTCCGGGATGCCAACAGCCTCGAGGAGCTTTACAGAACGTTCGAAGGCAACTTGACGTGGTTCTCCATAATGCACCTGGAAGATCTCTGCGAGCTGCGAACCAACTGTGAAAACCGGATTCAGACGTGCCTGAGGATCCTGAAAAATTAAACTGATCCGTCCGCCGCGAATCTGATTCAATTCATCTTC
>JAUWFP010000030.1 GCA_030606845.1 Anaerolineales bacterium
ATTAACTACGGCGAGAATCTCACGACCGGCATCACCGTCTCCGGGACGGTAGGAGCAGCGCTCGAAGGGGCATCCTTCGGTGTGCCTGCGCTCGCAGTATCACTTGAGGTGCCTGCTGAGTTTTACTTGTCACATTCAGACACGATCGACTTTCGCGTCGCAAAGCATTTCACGGCATATTTCGCCAGGGTTCTCATAGGTATGAAACCCATGACGGACGTTGATGTGTTGAAAGTGGATATCCCCTCTGATGCCTCGGAGACTACCGAGTGGCGCATGACAAGACTCTCGCGCCAGAAATATTATGTCCCTGTCGTGTCATCAAGGACGCGGCTCGAAGATCCGGCCAATATCAAGTTCGAGATTAATTTGGATAGGGATAAAATAGAGCTAGATTCTGACGTCTATGCGCTGCGCATTGATCGCAAAGTATCCGTAACTCCAATAAGCCTCGATACAACATCTCGCGTGGATTTCGCTGAGCTTGAAAATCACCTGAAATCTAAAGGGTCGCAGGGCTAAAGAACGCAAGCCCGGTTCATATCTTTTTACTTCTTCGCGGTGTGGGAGCAGTAAGGGGATTAATTCTCGTGCTGATCCATAAGCGCTTCCAATGTGCGCAGTTCGTCCTCTATCTGATCGCGCTGGAATTTTGTTTGTGCCAGCAACGCCTCAAACGCAGGGCGTTGTTCAGTGGGCACGGTCTCCACCAGGCGCTGGGCACGGCGGATCTGATTCTCTTTATGGAGCAGCTTCTCTTGTAGGCGATCGGAATAGCCTTTTTGGAAGGCTTGATCGGGAAGAGGTTTGGGTTGCACAAAAGGTTCGCCTGTAAGAACTTCCGCTACGGACAGAAGTAACTCGGAAGCCTCAATGGGTTTTTCTAAAAATCGAACTGCGCCCAAGCTCATGGCGAATTCCTTGTCTTCAGGAGTAATGAAAGTTGCAGACAGGAAAATTATCGGAATGTCGCGCGTCTCTGGATTGCTGCGTACTTCCTGGGCGAGTGCGTACCCATCGAGTCTTGGCATGAGGATGTCGGTAAGAATTAACGCTGGTTTTTCCGTTAGGAGAGCACTGAGAGCCTCATCGCCGTTACGAGCCGTGATTACATCATAACCTTTAAACTTCAGCGTAACTTCGAGCAATTCGAGGATGTGAGGGATGTCTTCCACGATGAGGATTGGACCCTGCTGTTGGCTCATGTCGTTGATTGTAACCTGAGTTCCGTGGAAGGCAATCCCCAGAGAGAGGGGTCACCGAAAGCTGCATGTCTCGAAACATGAGGGCAGTAAGTCTCGCCTAGATGGTCCAAAGAGATATGGTTTCAATGTGGAATGTCTGGGGGAACAAGTCGATCGGGGTAACGCTCTCCAGTGAGTATCCGCCTGCCCGCAATCGCTTCCCATCACGACTGAGCGTGGCGGGATCACACGAGACATAGACGATGCGAGAGGGGGAGCGCTCGAGGAGTGCATCGAGCGCTGCTCTTGACAAGCCGGCGCGCGGCGGGTCGATGAGTACGGCGTCGGGTTGGGGCTTAATCTGAGGCAGCGCAATGCCGACAGCTCCTTCGTAGAGATCGATGTGTGTGAAATGATCGAGGTTGAAGCTGAAATCCCGACATGCGTGCGGAGACTCCTCGACAGCCACAACTTGGGCATCGGATTCTGCGATGGCAGCGCTAAACAAACCCACACCCGCATAAAGGTCGAAGATGGTTTGTCCCGGCAGGATGGATAACAATGTTGTTGCCTGTTGAACGAGTTCAGGGATTATCTTCGAGTTCACCTGGAAGAACGAAAGGGCGGAGACGCGGAATTGGTTTCGGTTGATGTCAAAATAAAGATAATCTTGACCGGCGAGGATGAAATCCCCACGGGGGCTGGTCCACACAACGGACGTGGGGGATTCGATCGAGATCTCGAGATCCGGAGCATCCGTCCCGTGAATGATGACCATCTGCTCGCCCTCGCCTCCACTGCGAAGGGAGATATTTTCCATTGCGCTGGTGGGGTCGAGATCAAACTGAGCCCAGAGATCGGTTAATTCCTGCTCAGGCAGGTGGCACTCCTTGACTTGGAACACCCGTTGCTTATCGAAAGTGACGAAGCCAAGGTCGCCATCCTCGGTGAGGTGGAAACGCATGTTATTCCGGTAATTCCATGGCTCTGGCGAAGCGATGGGTGATCGCACAGGAGGATCCTCGAAGCCACCGATCCTTACAAGTTGATCGCGCACGACATCCGCCTTGATCTCCAGTTGAAGCGCATAGGGTATGTGCTGATAATGACACCCACCACAGGTTCGAAAGTGTGGGCAGCGCGGCTCGATACGTTGATCTGAGGTTTCGACCCACTTTTCGGGCAACGCTCTTGCCCAATGCTTGTGTTCTTCCACCAGGTTAACGTGCACTACTTCCCCGGGGATGGTGAAGGGGACAAAGACCATGCGCCCATCGACATCGCGGCCGAAGGATTCACCCCCGTATGCATTGCCGGTTAGTGTGAGTTCAAGAGTTTCTGACATAAGTGCACGTTGGAAGTGTATCTTGTTTTGGTGGATTCGCGCCAACATCTTAATAAATCCGTGTCGCCAATGAATTCTTTTAACTAGGCGAGAAATAGCCCCGCCCTCATAAGCTGTAGATCGCTCAGGACCTCGATTCTATGTCTGCAATATGCAAACGAGCTCTGCCGGCAGTGGAACGAGGGGTTTTATCGCCATTTTACCGGCAAACTCAATAAACCGTACAAAACAATCAATAATATTAATGAAATCCTTGACATTTATTAAAAATGTGCTATTTTGGAGCGAGATAATTGAGGTCATTGCTAAAAAACTAAAATGGAGTCCCAAAATGGACAACACATTTTATTTGAAGCTACTTGCTGAAGTGTATCAGGATTGCTTGTTAGAGGATGGGGTGCAAAGGCATCTCCTGCCCGGGCAACAGCGCATAGCCTCTCCCACATTAAGGAAAGCGATCGTGACGGGTGGCAGCTTCTTGATTCGGACTGGAGAGGCGCTAAAAGGAATCGGCGTGCCTGATGAAACATCCCCGTTCTCATCGAATGGTCCGAGCGCATCGATCGTGAATAACGCATCCGTTGACGTCTAATGGGCGGCGACGGATTTTATTAAGGAAGTGGTGAGTAATGAATCAAATGCTTACAACCTGCCCAGTCTGTGATGAACGCCTCTCGATTACACGTTTTCACTGCCGTAACTGCGATACCACGATCGATGGACATTTCGATATTGGCCGCTTCGGGAGATTGAGCGCAGAGCAGATGAGCTTTCTTGAAGTCTTCGTACGCTGCGAGGGAAAGCTAAGTCGAATGGAACCTGAATTGGATATGTCGTACCCTACACTCAGGGCGCGGTTGACAGAGATCATTCGTTCGTTGGGCTTCCCGGTTGGACCGGAGACGAAACTGATTAATGATGAAGAACGACACAAGATCCTCGACGACCTGGCAAGCGGGAATTTGACTTCTGAAGAGGCAATGCAGCTTCTGGAAGTCGACTGAATAGTTGAGGTGACCTGGTAAGCGGGAGGAGGTTGGATCTGTGGAAAAAGTGACGCTAGAAATTGGTGAAAGCCCTCTGGTGAAAATCACGGCAATCGGCGGGGATCTACGAGTTTCGGGGCGGGATGAGCCCATCCTGGAGGTGCAGGCGCCGGATAAAGGGAAGCTTCAAGTAGATGAGATTGAAGATGGAGCTGAAATCTGTGCGAACTCAGGCTGCATCATTTATTTACCGAAAGACGCGCGTCTCGAGGTCGGCGATATTGGAGGGGACTGTAGGGTTACCGATTTGAGAAACGAGTTCATGATACGGACGATTGGAGGAGATTTGAGCCTGCGCAGGGTTGGGGCGGCGATCTTTGAAACGATCGGCGGGGATTTTCAGGGCAGGCAAATCGATGGGAATTTAACGGTCGACCGTATTGGCGGGGACGCCGTGGTCCAGAAAGTCAATGGTGATGTCCATCTGCGAGGGGTGGGGGGGGACCTGATGCTTAACGATGCCGCTGGCCAGGTGAACGCATTTGTAGGAGGAGATGCTTTTATCACTCTGGCGACTCCTGAAGGCTCTCACTCAAAAGTGCAGGCCGGCAGCGACCTTTCCTGCCGGATACATCCTGATTCATCGGTGAACCTGTCCTTATCAGCAGGTGGCGACCTCGATTATCCATCAGGAGTGGAGAGCAGACAGCAGGGTGAGGGTGTCGCTTTTCAGCTTGGCGATGGTGATGCAGATATCGAGCTTTCAGCCGGGGGAGATCTCTGCCTGCAAACGGGTTTGAGGCAGGATGATTCAGAAGAAGATTGGGTCGGAGAGATACTAACCGAGGTAGACGCGAAGCTGGCAGAAGTGGAGGCGCGTTTCAATGTTATGGGCACGGGAATGTACGGCTTCGATGCAGATCGAATTGGTGAGCGCGTCCGCCGTGCGGTTCGACGTGCAGAACGCAAAGCAAGTGGAAAGGCAAAGCGGAAAGCGGCGAAAGGAAAAAGGAAGACGGGCTCGTCCTTCTCATGGACAGCGCCTGGATTCGACGAAACCGTAGAACCGGCGACCGATGAGGAGCGTTTAACGATCCTACGCATGGTTGAAGAAGGAAAGGTTTCGGTTTCAGAAGCCGAGGATTTACTCAAGGCTCTGGAGGGAGAATCTTGACCGCTGCCGTCGCCGCGGGCAAACCGTTTGTACACCGTGGCATCCGACCCATAGAACCGCGCCGCGATATGGCCGCACTAGCCGGGTTGATCGAACAAGCGTTTTCTGAGCGATTAGATACCTCCGGACGGCGGATGATCTTGGGTATGAAGATGTTTGCCCGGGCGGGGAGTCTCGGTTGGTTTTTGGGCCGTTGGTTTTTACCACCGGCTGCCTACCCTCAGGGATATGTTTGGGAAGAGGATGGCGATGTGGTAGGTAATGCAAGCCTACTTCCCGTGAGTGGATTCCCGCAGCGCTGGGTGATGGCCAACGTTGTGGTCAAGCCGGATTACCAGCGACAGGGCATTGCCCGGGAACTGATCATCGCTTCGATCGATCATGCACGCCGCAGTGGGGGCAAGCGGATCATGCTGCAGGTTGATCGTGATAACCAGGGGGCCAGGACTCTGTATGAGAACCTCGAGTTTACGACTCTCTCAACGCGAACCACTTGGTTAAGAAAGGGGGACGGAGAATGGCCGCGCGCGGATACTCAGGGCCAGGTTCGACCCCGGACAAGCAGCGAATGGCGCGTGCATTGGGCATTGGCAAAACGGTTACACCCAGAAGGGTTGTTATGGCCTTTCCCTGCTGTTGCGAGCATTTTTCGACCCTCAGGGTTAGAGAACTTGTTCGGGTTGGGGAAACCCAAACACTGGGTATGGCAAGAAGCTGGGAGACTCGCCGGTGCGGTGAGTATCAGGCCTGAACTAGAGCGCCGCACGTTGCGCTTAATGATGGTTGTGGAGCCTGAATGGCGTGAAGAAATCGAAAGTAGTCTTCTTTGTGAAGCGATGCAGGATTCGGCAGCGTTGGCTGATAACTTCATCCTGGATTATCCGTCTGACGTCGCCCGGGAAAGTATTGAAAGACTGGGCTTCAAGGTCATTCGCGAGCTTACATGGATGGGGATGAAGCTCGAGGAAAGCGAAAATTGAAGGATCAATGAGTTTTATAAGTGGAGATCCGCAATGAACGACGATCAAAACAGTATGGAGATACTCGATCAGCTTGATGCTGGTCAGATTGATGCCAGTGAAGCCGCCCGCCGGCTTTCAGAGGGGGGTACTCGACCCAAGCAGCAGGCTGAACTTCCAACCCTTCCCAACCGCTGGCGATATTGGTGGACAATCCCACTCTCCATTGGCTTCGCAATGTGTGTCACGGGGTGGGGTCTGAGCCAGTTAGGTGGGTGGTGGTGGGTCTGCGCAGGACCATTACTGGTGCTTGGAGCTGGTGTTATGATCTTGTCCGCAGCCACGTATAAGTCCCCATGGGTCCATGTACGAGTAAAAACCGGAGAAGATAAATGGCCACGCAGGATTGCGATCAGCTTGCCGATTCCTCTTAGCCTTATAGCACGCATTTTAAGATGGCGTGGTTCATCCTTTGGCGGGTTAGATGAAACCGCGATCGACGATCTGATACTTGCGCTCGAAGCAAATCTGTCGGCCGATGAACCTATTTATATTGAAGTTGATGAGAGTGAGTCGGGAGAAAAAGTAAAAATTATCCTGGGTTAGCTAAGGAGGCCTACGAGATGTCATCAAAAGAACGATTAAAAATTCTTAAGATGATCGACGAAGGAAAGATCACGGCAGAAGAAGGCACGCAATTACTTGGAGCCTTGAAGAAACAGGAGGAGCACAGGAGCGGCGCCACTGAAGGTGGAGCGCAGTGGCTGCGTATTCGAGTCAGTGACTTGAACTCTGGTAAAGAGACAGTTCGGGTTAGCCTTCCGATAGGACTGGTTAATATCGGTATGAAGATGGGGGCTCGCTTTGTCCCGGAGATTGAGGAAGAGGCCGTTATGGAGGACTTGGCTCAGGCGCTGTCTCAGGGAATGGCTGGAAAAATCATCGATATCGTGGATGAAGCAGATGGTGAACGTGTCGAGATATTTATCGAGTAAGCAGCGTTCTCTCGACTCGAACTCTTATGCCTTCGAGCTGAACCCATTCCCCGGTCATCGGTGGGATGCAATCATGGTAAGATTCCCATGGGAGGGTAGTAGTGAATAAGTTTGGATTGCGTCTGGCGATTAACGCTCTTGCACTTTACCTTGCTGTGGGCACCGGCTGGATTCCTTACATACACGCAGAGAACACCCAATGGTGGGCATATTTCGTCATGGCTTTAGTCTTCGCAGTTGTCAACGCAGTGCTTGGACCTCTGCTGAAGTTGTTGACGTGCCCGTTGATTGTTCTTACGCTGGGATTGTTCACGCTGGTCATCAACACCTTGCTTTTCTACGTGACGGGATGGCTTGGTAGTTTGATCGGCAGTGGCTTCGGCTTCGAAATCGAAAAGGTCTGGGCGGGTTTCCTGGGTGCGTTGCTGGTCGGGATCGTCAATACTGTCCTCACGCTGGTTTTCCGGAGGGGGCTAAAAACAGCGTAACTTTAAGTTCGTTAACTACGGACATATCATTTATTGCGCGCCGTCATGACGGCGCGTTTTCTTTTGTTGCAACACACTCACGCGTTCAGCGGCAAAGCTTGCAGAGAGTGCCTAATGGGACAAGGAGCGTTGAGGAGCAGCGCCGAAGCTATGACAATGCGGTAAGGAGCCTGCACAGTAATAATGACTCGAGATCATACGATAAAGTCGCTCGAGATGGCTTGAATAGGTTGTACCCTCAAAACGCTTGGACATATCATCTGCGCTAAACGGAACTTATGTAATGTAGTTTCAAGCCGGAATGCTATGCTATACTCAAAAAACATGAGTGAACTGACGAGTTTGGAGTGCCCTGTATGCGGGGAGCTTTTTAATCATGAGCAGCTTCAAACCATATGCATCAAATGTGATTCGCCGCTGCTCTGTCGCTACGATTTGGCGGATTACGCCGACAGCTTAGACAAAGAGCAGATCTCAAGCCGCCCTAGAGGCCTGTGGCGCTGGCATGAACTGCTTCCGGTCCATAACCATGATTTTTGTCTAACGCTGGGGGAAGGCGATACAGCCCTTCTACCTGTACCTCGGATCGCGGCTGAATTGGGGCTCGATTCGGTCTTTGTTAAAGACGAAGGGGGCAACCCCACTGGAACGTTTAAAGCTCGAGGGCTTGCCGTTGCAGTCTCTCGAGCCAAAGAACTCGGGGCAAAGGCGCTCTCGATCCCGACTGCTGGCAACGCTGGAGGCGCTTTGGCTGCTTATGCTGCACGCGCTGAGATGGAAGCGCATGTCTTTATGCCCGCGGATGCACCTCTTGTGTATCAGATCGAGGTTGCTGTGCACGGCGGAGAATTGGTCCTTGTTGATGGATTGATCGATGAAGCCGGTAGGCAAGCCGCACGGCAAACCGAGGAGAACGGTTGGTTTGGGATCTCGACTTTCAAGGAACCCTACCGCGTTGAGGGGAAAAAGACGATGGGGTTTGAATTGGCGGAAGCCTTCAATTGGGAGCTACCTGAAGTCATTATTTATCCCACTGGCGGCGGTACGGGGTTGGTTGGGATGTGGAAGGCATTTTCTGAGATGGAGGCGATGGGCTGGATCGGTGCGGATAGGCCGCGGATGGTGTGTGTCCAGCCTGAAGGCTGCGCACCTGTCGTGAAATCACTCGAGAAAGGAGAGTCGCGTATCACCCCCTGGGAAAATGCAGAGACGACAGCCCATGGGATACGCGTTCCTCAAGTCTACGCCGATCGATTAGTTCTGAGCGCAATTCGTGAAAGCGGCGGCAAAGGAATTGCTGTAACTGATGACGAGTTCATTCAAGCCCAAGCTGAACTGGCTCAGAAGGAAGGTATTCATACTTGCTTAGAAGGGGCGGCTACACTGACCGGTTTACGCCGGATGGCAGCCGCCGGGGAAGTGGATCCCACCGAACGGGTTGTCCTTTTCAATACCGGCACCGGATTGAAGCAAATGAGCGTGATGTGAAGTGATCTGTGACTGAGCGTACGAAAGCCTCGCTTGACCTCTTATACTCGATCAGCCGAGAGCTCACTGAGCAGCTCGACCTGCGTGAGCTGCTGCAGCGCGTATTGCAGCTTACACTTGAAGCTGTAGGAGCACCCGCGGGAAGTATCCTTGTGCTTGATGAGCATGGAGAGGTGACAGAAGGGGCCATCGCCTATGGGGGGAAGGTCCATGACCATTCAGCCGAACAATTACGAGATACCTATGAACAGGGCCTGGCTGGGTGGGTGGTGGAGAACCGCCAGGCGGTGCTTGTACAAGACACATCCAAGGACAAACGGTGGCTGCATAAGCCTGATGATAAGACAGACGGAGACCCGCGTTCCGTGATAAGCGTGCCCTTGCTTGCAAGGGAGCATGTTGTCGGGGCATTAACTCTGGCGCGGCGCCAGCCGAATGAGTTCACTGAAGAAGATCTTGCCTTAGCAACGGCTATAGCGGATCAGGCAGGGGTCGCCGTGAGCAATGCGCATCTGTTCCGGGCGGAGCAAGAACGAAGGCGGTTTGCCTCTACGCTTCAAGAGATTGCGCGAACGATTAGTTCAACTTTGGATCCCAACAGCGTTTTCGAGCAAGTCCTCGAGCAACTGCGCCGCGTCGTTGAATACGATAGCGCCAGCGTATTTTTGGTTAACGACGACTCTTTACAACCGGTTGCCGCGTTCGGGTTTACTGATATTAAGGATGTACTGAACCATTCGCTGCGGATTGATGAAGGTGGGCTGGGAGTCGAAGTATTTAAGGCTGGCAAGATCATGGTCGTCAAGGACGTCCAACAAGAGCCGGAATGGGTGGAGCGCGGAAACCTTAAGGAATCAGGAATGATCAGGGGATGGATTGGCGCACCGCTGATTGTGCGAGACCGAGTTGTAGGCGTGTTGAACGTGGACAGTCACCGTATCGGTGCGTATGGTCTTAGGGATGCCGAATTGGTTTCTGCTTTCGCGGATCAAGCGGCAACAGCTGTTGCGAACGCCCAGCTCTATGGCGAGATTCAAAGACGTGTCCAATCCATGACAGCGCTAACCGAGACGGCACGCTCGGTAACTGCCAGCTTGGATCTTGACGAGGTCCTGCAGCGGATAACCGAGCGCACCATGGACAGTCTTGAAGTCGAGGCTGCGTCATTGGCTTTGATCGATGAAAAAACCGGTGAGCTTGAATTCCGGGTAGCGAGCGGAAGGGGCGCTGAGCAGATTGTTGGTCTTCGCCTGATGAAGGGTCAGGGCCTGGCGGGCTGGGTTGTTGAACATAAGGAAGCCGTGTTTGTATCAGATGTGCAGTCCGACCCAAGATTCCATTCTAAAGTGGATGAGCTTATCGGCTATACAACTCGGGTTATGGCAAGCGTGCCTATTCAGGTTCAAGAAAAAACAATCGGTGTGATCGAAGCGATCAACCCCCGCGGGGATAACTTGGCGCCTGAACAGATCGAGTTACTGAGGGGGATCGCGGACCTGGCAGGTACAGCGATCGTTCGAGCACAACTTTTCAAAGAAACTCAAGCTGCACGTCAACGTTATGCAAGCCTGTTCGAAGACAGTATTGACACCATCCTTATCACGGACCTTGCCGGTGAAATAACCGACGCAAATAATCGCGCCGAGACAATGTTAGGTTTACCGCGTGCCGAGCTGCTCGGATTGGATATCTCCAATCTCCACATGATAGATAAGGATTATTTATCTGCAGATTTGAGTGAACTCTCCCTTGGGGAAACGATCTCCTACGATAGTCAAGTTACAAATGAACAAGGGGAATATTTACCTGTTGAAGTGTATGTAAAAAGGATTGATATAGAGGCGGTATCCTTCCTTCAGTGGATACTGCGTGATGTTACAGAACGCCTGGAGCTTGCGAAGCTGCGCTCTGATCTGACTTCGATGATTTTTCACGATTTACGCTCACCGCTGGGGAATATCATTTCGAGTCTTGAAGTACTGAGAGAAACTCTAGTTGGGGACGATGAGACGATTCAAGCGGTCCTCTCGATTGCTTCGCGCTCCAGCCGACGAGCTTCACGACTGGTCGAGTCACTGCTTGATCTCGACCGCCTGGAGACGGATCAAGCAGTCCTGAACAAATCTGAGACCTCAATCGGAGCGTTGGTTGCGGAAGCCGTAGAAGAGGTACATCCGACGGCAGAAGCGAAGGGCCAGCAGCTGCGAATGGAATTAGCCCCCGGGCTGCCCATGGTCCTTATGGATGTGGACATGGTCCGCCGCGTGTTAATTAATCTGTTGGAAAATGCAATTAAATTCTCCAGGGGAGGAGATTTAGTTCAAATTTCAGTGAAGCAAGTTGAAGATTATTTACAAATCGCAGTTAGGGATAGCGGGGTGGGTATATCGCCGAGAGATCGGGAACGCATTTTTGAGAAGTTCACCCGCCTCGGGGGGCAGGATCGCCCCAAAGGTCTTGGACTTGGCTTGGCTTTCTGCCGCTTAGCAGTGGTGGCACATGAAGGTGAGATCTGGGTTGAGAGCGAAGAAGGGAAGGGTTCGACATTTACCTTTACGCTCCCGGTATAATGATCCCCACAACCGAAGATTAGGGAGCCTGCATGCAAAAGATAGCCCCAAAAGTTTATCTTGAAAACAAGTATATCGGCGTGAACCTGGGCCTGGTGGTCATAGGGAAAGAGCTCTTGCTCGTCGATTCACCTCTCCATACTGAAGAGGTGAAAGAATGGTTTAACGTGGTAAGCGGGCGTGGCCGGCCCAAATTTCTAATCTTGCTTGATTCTCACCCTGACCGTGTGTTAGGTTCGCGAACCTTGACATTGCCAGCTATTGCACAAGACCAAACCCTACAAACCATCCGCGAATGGGCAGATACTTTCAAGGGCAATGCGCATCCGATAGGGGCTGAAGCGGATCAATTGAGAAGAATTACTGGGGTGAACAATGCCATTCCAGAGATGACCTTCTCCGAGAGAATGGTCATCCATATGGGAGGAAAGGAAATCGTTTTTCTGCACCGACCCGGACCTCGACCTGGCTCCATGTGGATGGTAATTCCCGATTTGTCCGTTGTTTTTGTTGGGGACACTGTAACCATAGATGAGCCCCCCTATGTTGGAGTCTCAGTTCTTGAACCATGGCTGAATAGCTTGGATGAACTACGCGGGTCCGATATGCAATCGTATACTCTGATCTCGTCTTACGGGGGGCGAATCGACCGTAAGGATATAAACCATATGGCTCGTTTTCTGCGGAAGGTGCAGAGTCGAGTCGAGAAGCTTGAGAATGACAAGAACCGCGATGAGGAGATAGAGCGCTTGGCAATAGATCTCATGGGAGATTTCAATATTCGGTCTATACAGGAAGATTTGATACTCAAGCGTTTGAAAATCGGACTGCTGGACCAAAGTTTGCTGCAGTACCCTGGTGGCGCTTAGATGGATGAAGCGCTCCACTTAATTTGCGTTGGCAAAATCCCCGGAAGCACTGCAATCGATGAGTGATAAGCCGATGGTGGACATCATTCGGGGCGGTATCGTCGAGTCATCCCACCGGGTTGTTGCAGCTGTGGCGAATGTTCGCGGTGAAGTTCTGGCTGCATGGGGAAATGCAGATCTCGTTACCTTTCTCCGCTCAAGCGCCAAACCATTTCAGGGAATGCCCCTCGTTGAGAGTGGGGCTGCGGCTCATTTTGAGCTCAGCGAACAGGAATTGGCGATTGCGTGTGCCTCACATGCCGGTACCGATGACCACATCGAAGTTGTCCATTCGATCCTCCGAAAAATCGGACTCAGCGAGGCGGACCTACGCTGCGGCACACATACCCCATACGATACTAAGACTTCAAAGAAGTTGATAATGGCGGGTGAAAAGCCCTCACCAATTCGCCACAATTGCTCCGGTAAGCATGCAGGGATGCTGGTCGTGGCGCGCTATCTGGATGCACCGACGTCGACTTACCTGGAACCCGATCATCCTGTCCAGGTTCGGATCTTGGATAACTTTGCAGAAATGGTCTCGATGGCTGCGGATGACATTATTGTTGGCATCGACGGCTGCTCGGCGCCGAATTTTGCCGTACCCATCCGCAATGCTGCATCTGCTTATGCCCGTTTGATGGATCCAGGGCAGTTCTCAACAGAGAAAGTGGATAGTTGTGGGGCGATCGTGAGGGCGATGACTGCGTACCCTGAGATGGTCTCGGGCGAAGGCCGTTTTGACACGCTTCTCATGCAGGTTAGTTCCGCCCAATTACTCTCGAAAGGTGGGGCAGAGGGTTTTCAGGGGATAGGGATTCCGCCCAATTCTCTTGGCCCCGGATCTCCCGCGTTAGGCGTTGCACTTAAAGTGCTGGACGGGGATCTAGGAAGTCGTGCGCTGTCGGTCGCTACGATCGCAGTGCTCGAGGCATTGGGTGTTCTATCAACTGAAGAGCGTCAGCAACTTGAGCAATTTGACTCCCGACCGATACAAAACCAGAGCGGCCTGCATGTAGGGGAGATCCGATCGCCCCAAGCCGTTCGGGACTTTTTTAATCTGACCCATGAATGAGTCCGATGCGTTCTACCAAACTGCCAGCGATCTATTGGGTGTAACCCTCACTCCCCATCAGATCGAGGCTTTTAGGTGGTATGCAAATGAATTACGCAGTTGGAACCAACGCTACAACCTAACCGCGATTACAGATCCTGACGAAATCTATATCAAACACTTTATTGATTCGTTGTCATGCCTTCAGGTTGAGCGATTCCGTCCACCTGGGAACGTCATCGATATCGGGACTGGCGCCGGTTTCCCGGGCATCCCACTCAAGATTGTCTATCCTCAATTCAAGATGACGCTTGTAGAGTCTATCGGTAAAAAGATGGAATTCTGCCGCCACGTGATAAGTTCGCTTGGTTTGGATGGCGTCGATTTTGTCCAAGCCCGGGCGGAAAACTTAGGAAAGGATGCGCAACATCGAGAGCGATACGATTGGGCAATTGCCAGGGCTGTAGCAATCCTGCCAGTCTTGTTGGAATATCTCCTCCCTTTCATAAAATTGGGAGGTGGCGCTATTGTACAGAAGGGAGAAACGGGTCCCGCTGAAGCGCATTCGGCGGAGAAAGCACTGAGCGTCCTTGGGGGAGAGATCAAGCAGGTTCTACCCGTAGAGCTACCACGAGTTACGGAACCCCGCTATTTGATTGTGGTCGATAAGGTCGCTTGCACTCCTGAGAAGTACCCACGCAAACCGGGGATCCCCGCGAAGCGGCCGCTCAAGTAGTCCCCACCCCATTCGAAGGAGATTGCTTGTTCTTTTCTTCCCCCTAAATCCCCCAATGCCCCCTCCGCTCTGCTGCGGGGATGCACGCGAGGGGACTTATCATCCCGAGCATGTCGAGGGAC
>JAUWFP010000275.1 GCA_030606845.1 Anaerolineales bacterium
AGTTAGAGCCCTCGATGGGAATGGGGCGTCGGCGTCCGCTATCGTCGGGTTCGCCGAGCTCGCATTGCAGGCATTCTACGGCCGAAACCTTCCCATCCATATCGGCGATGTAGCGAATGGGCTGGGTGAGGAAGCGGTAGACTGCGCCCTCTTCTTTGGCGAGTTCGCGGTCTTTCTTCCCGCCGGGCATCTCCGCCTCTGTCCGTCGATAGAGGCAGGTTACCTCATCCGCCCCTAGTCTCAATGCGCTGCGTAGACAGTCTGAAGCGGTATCGCCGCCGCCGATGACGGCAATCTTTTTTCCAATCTCAAGCTTGCTGCGCATATCTTCCGGGAGTTGATCGGGGTCGACGTTCGCCCTGATCAGGAATTCCGTCGCTAAGTAGACTCCGGGGAGCTCAGCCCCGGGAACATCCATCGTGGCATCGATCCCAGTGCCCACGCTAATGTAAACGGCTTCGTAACCATCATCGAAGAGGGACTCGATCGTTTTATCTTTTCCGATACGGGTGTTCATGATGAACTCCACCCCGGCTTCTTCCAGATCATTAACAACCGCGTCGACGACGTCCTTGGCAAGTTTGAAATTCGGGATGCCATAGAGGAGTAGTCCGCCGGGTGCAGGGGCAGCCTCGAAGATCGAAACCGAATATCCCTTGGGGACCAACTGTTCCGCGCAAGCTAGACCGGATGGTCCAGACCCGACAATGGCAACCTTCTTGCCAATGGATTTCCCGACAGGGATCTTCGTCGGAGCATTCTCCCTCTGGTAGCTAGTAACAAAGACTTCAAGGGCGCCGGTAATAACCGGCTCTCCGCGTTTGTCGCGAACGCATGCTCCTTGGCATAAGGCTTCGTGCGGGCAAACGCGCCCACAGACTTCTGGCATCGTGCTCGTCTGGCGATATATTTCAGCCGCGCCGATGAAATCACCTTGCTCAATGAGCCACATCGCTGAGGGGATGTCGTTATGCAACGGACACGCTTCAACGCATGGGGCAGGATCCGGACAATGAATGCAGCGTTCGGCTGCTTGCATCGCCTCTTCGGGCGTCATCGCCATAAAGGTAGGCTCAAAATCGCGGGTCCGAACTTCGGGGGGGCGCGCTTCAACCTCCACGTAAGGCAGCTTCATTCTCGCTTTGCGATCAATTACTTTTTCTGACCCTTCAGGAACTGACATAATAGTTCTCCATCTTCAAGGCAGTTGTATAACTCTAAGAATTTTACAGACCAAAGTGGTCTGATATTAGTCGAAAACGTCACTCAAGTCTGTGACGGTTGTCACAAGCTCGGATTGCTTATCAATGTTGCGGTAAAATTCATCTTGCTTTGCAGTACTTTGTCATCCGCGGGTGATGTAAAAATATATTCGGGGCTCTAGAAACCTTTAGCATCAGCAACCCTGGAATCAGATTTGAGCAAGGGGATGCTCGACTCGTCTGTTTCCTGCGTCAGAAGATTGTCAGTATATCTTCACAACAGCTTCATATTTATCTATTATCATTCTGCGAAAAATAGAATCTGGGAGTTGACGATGACCGCATTGCTCAAATTTGAATCACGCCAGATTTCCAGTTGGCGTATGGAGGAAATCGTTACATGAAGCGTTGGGTTTTTATTCTAATTGTTGTTGGGGGATCGATCGGCGGGTTCTTTGGCGTTCAAGCATACCGCCAATCTCAGGCTCAGAAGAGCATTGAGGATCTTCAAACGGAGATCATCGCTAAAGGTGATTTAACGGCGACCGTTGGCGCGACGGGGAGCGTACGCTCGAATCAAACTGCCCTGCTCAGTTTCCAGACGAGCGGAACAGTAGATATCGTCCATCAGAGCCTGGGCGAGCGAGTATCTGCGGGAGAAGTGATGGCTACATTGAAGATGAGCTCACTTTCCTCACAGATCGTCCTGGCCGAAGCTGAACTAGTCTCAGCAAAGCGTGCTCTGGATGATTTGCTATATTCACGGCAGGCTTCTGCCGCGGCGCAGCTGGCGCTGGCACAGGCGGTCGAGACGCTTGAGGATGTAGAGTATGTAAAGTATGTGCGGCAGGAAGGATATCGAGCCAGTTCAGACACAATCAAAGGCGCAGAGGCGAATCTTTTGTTAGCGAACGAAGAAGTGGATGTTGCCCAGCAGCGTTACGACCACGCCAGTGGTGAAACGTCGAGAGCGCTGGCTCTTTCGAATCTTATCTCGGCGAAAAATAAACGGGATTCAATTCAAAGGAATATAAATTGGTACCTGGGTTCACCAACCGATGGTGAACAAGCATTGCTCGATGCTGATGTTGCCATCGCCGAGGCGCGTCTGGCTGACGCACAGCGAGAGTGGGAGCGGGTGAAGGATGGACCTAATCCGGACGATATTCGTGCAGCAGAGGCGCGTGTAGCCGCGTCGGAAGCTACGCTAGATCTGGCGCGCATCACTGCTCCCTTTGCGGGGAGCATCACCTCGATCGATGTGCTGGCAGGGGATAAGGTCTCTCCAGGTACGCCAGGGTTCCGGATCGACGACCTCTCCAGCCTGTTGGTGGAAGTGGAAATATCCGAGGTGGATATTAACCGCGTCGCCTTAGGGCAGTCAGCAACTTTGAATTTCGATGCTGTGTTGGATCAGGTTTACAACGGAGTCGTCGTGGAAAAGGGTTTGATTGGCACCTCCCTGCAAGGGGTTGTAAGTTTTCCTGTGACTGTTGAACTCATTGATGCCGATGAAGCCATAAAACCTGGAATGACAGCGGCAGTGAACATCATCGTTGAGCAGATTGAAAACGTCGTGCTCGTACCAAATCGTGCTGTGCGTGTTCGGGATGGGGAACGAGTAGTTTACCTGCTCGTAAATAGCGAGATAACACCAACGCCGGTCGTGCTTGGTGCAACTTCTGATCTTTACAGCGAAGTTTTGGAAGGTGACGTGAATGTGGGGGATGAGATCATTCTGAATCCACCATCGTTCATTTTTGAGGCGGGAGAACCGCCTGGGTTCATGGGTGGAATGGGTGGAATGCGATGAGCGATTGGGTCATCGAGGCTGAGGGTATAACAAAGGTTTACCGCATGGGCGACATCGAAGTTCATGCGTTGCGCGGGGTTGATGTGCGTATTGCTCGCGGCGAGATTGTCTCCATCATGGGACCCTCCGGCTCTGGCAAGACTACGTTGATGAACATTCTGGGCTGCCTGGACCGGCCCACTTCAGGAAGTTACAGTTTGGATGGCAGCCAGGTGGCTGAGTTGGGCGATGATCAGCTGGCTGCGATCCGCAATAAAAAGGTGGGTTTTGTTTTCCAGAGCTTCAATCTTCTCGGGCGACAGACTGCTTTAACCAATGTCGAGCTGCCAATGCGCTACGCCGGGGTATCTAACGGCCGCCGAAAGCGCGCCGTGGAAGCGCTTGAAGCGGTCGGTCTGGGGGATCGAGTCAAGCATCGTCCTAACGAGTTGTCCGGCGGGCAGCAGCAGCGTGTGGCTATCGCCCGTGCGCTGGTCAACAACCCGGCCATGATTATGGCGGATGAGCC